>NZ_JAUBRB010000022.1:0-103487 GCF_036701585.1 Microcoleus sp. POL10_C6
GTGATCAACCGCGCTAACTTGGGTATGGAAGTAATGCACGAGCGCAATGCTCACAACTTCCCGCTTGACTTGGCTGCTGGTGAAACTACTCCCGTAGCTTTGGTTGCTCCTTCTATCAATGGCTAAGTTTTAGTCTAAGATGACAAAAAGCGCTCCTAGTAATAGGGGCGCTTTTTGTTGTTTGGGGAAAAATATTTTTACTGCGAGGATGGGAAGTATAGCGGCCGCCAAGGGAGTTAAATCGAGCTTATTTGAGATGGCAATTCGCGGAGATAAGAGTTCCTCGCTTCTTGTAATTCCTGTTAGGCTGGATGGAGGTCGGGTTCTGCTTGGAGACTCACTCATGATAAATTCAAGTTTCTTTAAACATCACAATACATTCATAATTTTCTAAATCTAGAAATCGGTCAACTTGCAAAGTTCCTATTTGTTCAAATCCCTGTTTTTGGTGAAACATTAGGGAACGAATATTAGCTATTGGCTGGGTAACAATAAACAGCGAAATAAATGAATTTGGAAAAACTTGATAAATTTCTTTATACATAAATCGAGCAACACCTCTACCCATCCAATCTAACTTTGTTGCTACTCTTTCGAGATAAAAATGCCGATCGCTTGTGACTATTTTCTTAAAAACTTCATCTTTCCAGATAATTTTATCCAACATTTCATCAGATATTTTGGGTTGTGATATAGCCACGAATCCCAGAATTTCCCCATCGGTTTTAGCTGACACAAAATATCTGCATGAATTATTTAAGCTTTGGACAATCTCATCTTGAGTAATTTGTGTTAGCAAAAAGCCGCGCTCGATCGACGTATTTTGACTGCGCGCATGAGAATTATGAATATTGACGATCGCCTGTATGTCCTCTCGATCGGCTTCTCTAAAAGTTAGATATTCCATAGCATAGTGTGTAGGAACTCGGACAAGGGGCTTTAAGCCCCTTTCTACATGAGTAGAATTCTACCGCACAACCCTAGCTGCAGCCACTGCAGGCAACATCGCGAGCGTTTTCTTCAAACGCAGCCGTCAGCGCATCATCACCGCTTAAACCCGATGCGATCGCCGTAGTTCGGTATTTGCAAAGCCAAGGAATTACTCAAGTTGCTGAGGTGTATTTTTGCTGTGATACATTTGCGATTGTAACGCTCAGGTTGATCTATTCTAAGAGCTAGATATAGATCGCATACCAGATTTAGTTTTGTAAATATTTTAGGGGGCGATCGCCTTCGGACAATATCATGACTGTAGGTATGTCTGCATTTGTGGGCGATCGCAAATAACTTCCAGGTAGCGTAGCAACTGCTACAGTGTTTCCCAACAAATCGAAGAACTCAATGCTATAACCTGTTTCTAGTCCCTCGACGAGTGCTATTGATTTACCAGTCCTCGCAGTTCCTTAATGTCGATGTGGATTCCTTGACGTTTCAGATATTGGCTCAAGTTAATCTGGATGAATAAATCTTTGAGCTCTTCAGCAATCTCTGCCGGGGGATTGCCAGATAACGCAGTTGCAATTAGACGTTCTGCCATTCGTAATTCGCCACATTCAATCGCTAAAGATGCTGCGCTGCGGTGAAGCACAGAACGAGTGGGTTCAGCATCAAGGGCGCTAGCGATTAAGGCTGCGGCCTGAGTTTCTTGTTCAAAGGCTTGGCGCGTCAATTGTGCAGCCAACTCCAACGCACCTCTTAAGCGGGCGACTGCCGCTGCTTCGGCTAAATCCATTGCTTGTTTGTGGAGCGATTGAATCTGGCTCATTGGAGTACGGTTCCTTGAGGATTTTGCTTGGCACTAATAATAGAAATCGGTCGGCTGAACTCTACTACAATGATATACGCTGGCAAGCCTTGTGCGTCTGAGGCGCGGGTTTGTTCAGTTTTCAGCTTGACTCTAGTATTGATTTGACTTTGATTGCCTTTGCGAATTCCAGAAACCTCTAGCCGAGCCATTCGCTCAAATGGCAGTGTGGTAGCTGAATTTTGACTTCCTAACCAATAGTCAAATCCAGTTCCTTTGCGAGAGCGTTCAATGACTGTGAAATTTGTTAATTGCAAAATTAACAGGAATGCGATTCCATAAGCAGCCTGCTCGGTAGTATATTCTTCGTCATTCCAACATCGTCGGGTTTGCTCGGTGACTGGCTGCCAATCTAACTTGAATGTGGCAGAAAATTCTCCCTCAACTTTAAGTGTTACTCCTGGTTGGTGAGCTTCATCGGTTAGACAAATCGCACCTGCTTCTGCGATCGCGGCTCCAAAGGCAGGTGTAATCGCAGGGAGTCCCTGGCTAAGGCTTTGTAAGTTTAAGATTTGAATCTGACTCAAAGCGACGTTGCTCTATGGAAAGTAGATATTCAATTTTACTCTCAGTTGCGACAATTTGAGTAGATCGCCACTATTTTTAGACGATCGCCTTCCTCGACTTGGGGTCATCATCGCGATTGTACTATTTCCTCTACTTACGCAGCAAAACTATTAACCAGTCTAACTGTAGGTCTGTCTGCACTTGTGGGCGATCGCAAATAACTTCCAGGTAGTGTCGCAACCGCTACAGTGTTTCCCAACAGATCGAAAAACTCAATGCTATAACCTGTTTCTAGTCCTTCAACGTGATGCTGTTCTACAACTGTACCGATATCGCCGGCATAAAGTCCTTCTTCTGGAAGGTTGCACAGCAAGATGACATCTGAATAAAGTTGATAGTTCATAATTCTTCTGATTCGGGAAACTGTTGCTCGTATTGGGCTAGAATTTCTCGAACTGTTTCGGCCGCGATGTCTGATAGGTCTGATTTAGAATAGATAGTCACCAAAACGATCGAATCGCTAGTTTTGAGGTAATAAATAGCACGGTAGCCCGCGCTTTTGCCTTTTTGAATGTCGCTGTTCTTAATTCTAACTTTGAAAATTTCGTACTCCATTCCCGGAATGCGATCGCCCGGAAGTTCCCCCGCTTGAAGTTGTTCGATTACAGGCTGAATGTCGTTGCGAATGTTGCGATAGCGTTTGCCTAAAGTTCGCAAGTCTCTTTGAAATCGGGGGGTGAGTTCAATTTGGATCGCTTGTGGATCAATTGTCATCGATGCCATCCCACAGTTGAGACAAGGGGAGAGTTTGTCCGGTAATTGCCTCATGGAAGCCTTGCTGAATCCCTTCGATGACAGTTTCAGTGGGGTCATCATCGGGATCGATATCAGTGTCTTCGGGTACTAAAACAATAATCCGAACGTGGCTGTGGCTGGCAAGAGCAAGGGGTCGATCGATACAAAGCATCCCTCGATCGTCAATTTTTCCGGTGGTTTCAATCGCTTTCATAGTGTGCCTTCTTTCTGTAGTTCATGTGGTTAATTTAATCTAATGCTTGCGGTAATAATGATTGTAGCCGCTCGACCTTATTTCAAAGGGCAATCACTGATTCACTAATGTTATGTTGCAGTAGGTTGAGCTATCCGAATAGCTGCTGTTTTTTGTGCTTGATTGTAAGGATTGTCTACGTAATAAACCTCTACTTTCTGTTGTGCTTCTAGTTCTTTAACTAGCCTATAGGTGGATGGTACGCTGTAACTCTTACCAGAAAGATGTATTGTTACGAATCTGGAGAGACTGACAAATGCGTTAGGTCGATTCGAGTAATATCCCTCTTGCTCTCTTAACTCTGTGAGAAGTTCACCTTCTGTGATCTCTGTAAAACTTTCTTGAGTAGGGAAACTTTCTTGTATAGCTTCCACCTCTTCTGGACGCAACGTTACCTCATCAACGCTCTTGATTGCCGTATCGATAATCTCAAGTAGTTCCTTAGCTAACTGTTTACCTTTCTCAAGATCGCTATTTGTAAATAAGTTATTGTGTGCTACTTTATGTCTAATTTTTTCAAGTTCCTCCCACTTCTGTTGAAAATTTTTATTCTTGAAAGAGTCTTTAAAAAATCTTTGATAATTGGTTTGGATTTCCTGCTTTAGTTTTCTAATTGCTTCGGGGGTTTCTTCAATCTCAGAGATTTTGGAAATTATGTCTTCTTTACTTGTGAACCCTGTTGAATGAAAGTATATAAGTTTTCCTACATCACTAAAATCAATCAGATAAATCTTGTTATCAATATACTCTGCAAATTCTTTTTCGTTGTTTTTTCTGTCTTTAACCTTCTGTTTGAGATCGTTGGTAGCTGTGTCATCCCACCACTTAGGACTCATTCGTGTCGTCATGAATTTAACAATGTACGCTCGAAGAAGATTTTCAACTTTATATATCAGTGGATAAATTTCACAGGCAATCTGTTCGGAAACTTGATCTATTAAGACATATAGGTGGTTAAATTTTTGTTGCTGTAGAAACTCTACAATTAGCTTCCGTTTTGGCTCCAACCAATCAGAGTTTCCAGTTACCGTCACTAAAAATGCCTGACTGGGTTCTGCATACTTACTGAATTCTTCATCAATTCCTGTGTTAGCTTTGACTCCCTTGACTTCAAGAGTATTAGTGTTCTCAGTTATTCGCAAGTTTGTCTCGTCAAATGACGGCGTTTTCCATAATAAACTCTTCGAGCGAAGTGAATAGAGAAGCTCACACTCTGATAAAATGCTAGATTGTTCAGGTCTATTGAGCGCTAGAATCTCGAACTTTAGGTTGTTATCCATAAGATATATTATGTGGGATATGCTTGAGTTAAGTTACTGAAATCTATCTGCAACTAGCTTACTGATAATGGTCTAGTATCTACTGATTGCCCTTCCTTTTCTCTGCGGGCGAACAAGAGGCTTGCGGCCCTTGTTTTATTAGTAGCATTCTACCACAGAACCCTAAGTGCCACCAATCAGAGCGACATCGCGAGTAATCAGTAAGGTACATCAGGCAAAAACCTGAAAATACCCCCTAAAATCTTGATGTCTAACGCACCCTACATAGCCTTTAAGCATTGTCAGCGATCGCGTGGATTCGTTGAGTCGCATAGTCTCTGTGACCATTGAGGTGGGTGATCGCCTCCCCGCGATTGTACAACGTACCAAATAGGTCGAAAATTCCAAAACCTTGATGTTTGATTTGATATGAAATCGGTTGCCCGGTCGTTACTAAACGCGCCCAATGCTCGCAATTCCAGCCTTGAACACCATAGTTCCATTGCTCGTGAAACGCCGGGACAGAAGCAATTAAATTGGTCAGAATTGCCGATCGATCGAGATAGGGAACTTTCAGGGCATCATGAAAATTATCCCCTAGCTTCTCGATCGCCAAGCGTCCTCGATCTGATGGACTGCCCGATCGCTCCGGCCCCCAACCGATCGCAGACGCATCCGATAGAGCAACGCTGTAATGCCAATGCAAAACGCTATCAAACCGTTGCACTAGGCGACCACATCGACTCGATCGCGGTTGCCAACTTTTAAGAATTTCTTCAATGAGCGCATTATCAGTATTACTGATATTTTGTAACATTGGTAGTTTGTAGTTAATAATTGGTAATCTATCGCTCGTGAGGAATAGGTAATTGCTGATTGATAACAGCCATTACCCATTCCTCATGCTAAACCCTAGCTGCCGCCAATCCGGGCGACATCGCGAGCGTTTTCTTCAAACGCAGCCGTCAGCGCATCATCACCGCTCAAACCCGATGCGATCGCCCTTTCAATAGCCTGCAACACCCGCTTATAATCCCTGGGCATCACCTTCACAAACACCGGCACCATCGAGTCCCAATTTGCCAAAACCTTCGATGCCTTCGCACTTCCAGTCAAATCAAAGTGAGTCTGAATTAACTGCCGCAAATCGCTAATTTCCTCAACATCCTCCAATTTTTCCAAATCCACCATCGACATATTGCAGCGAGTAGCAAAATCCCCCGCCTCATCCAAAATGTAAGCAACACCGCCACTCATACCCGCTGCAAAATTGCGCCCGGTTTCGCCCAAAACTACAACTTTGCCGCCAGTCATGTACTCGCAACCGTGATCGCCCACACCTTCAACTACTGCGTTAACGCCGGAGTTACGCACCCCAAAACGTTCGCCCGCCATCCCTCGGATGAAAACCTCGCCGGATGTCGCGCCGTAAAGCACTACGTTACCGACAATCACGTTTTCCTCTGCGACGAAGGTAGAATCTGGGGACGGATATAGGATGATTTTGCCGCCGCTGAGCCCCTTGCCCAAATAGTCGTTAGCTTCGCCTTCGAGCTCCAGGGTGACTCCCTTGGGCACGAATGCGCCAAAGCTTTGTCCAGCGCTGCCTTGGAAGTGCAGGTGCACCGTGTCATCCGGCAAACCTTCCCAGTTGCGTTTCGTGATTTCGTTGCCGAGAATTGTGCCGACAACGCGGTTGACATTGGTAATCGGCAGTTTGGCGTGGACTTTTTCGCCGTTTTCGATCGCACCTTTGCACAAATCCAACAACACAGTCATATCCATCGACTTTTCCAACCCGTGATCCTGCGCCATCTGACAATAGCGCCCGACATCCGCCCCAACCTCCGGCTGATAAAGGATTTTCGAGAAATCCAAACCCTTAGCCTTCCAGTGTTCCACAGCTTGCTGAGGTTCCAAAACATCAGTCCGCCCCACCATTTCATTCAGCGTGCGGAAGCCCAACTGCGCCATAATTTCCCGGACTTCCTGCGCGATGAAAGTCATAAAGTTTACCGTGTGCTCGGGGTCGCCGGTAAAGTTTTTCCGCAACAGCGGGTCTTGGGTCGCCACACCCACGGGGCAAGTGTTCAGGTGGCAAACGCGCATCATGATGCAGCCCAATGTCACCAGCGGCGCGGTCGCAAAACCGAATTCCTCAGCGCCAAGCAAGGCAGCAATTACTACATCGCGGCCGGTTTTCATTTGACCGTCAGTTTCCACGACAATCCGGCTGCGGAGATTGTTGAGTACCAAAGTCTGATGAGTTTCCGCCAGTCCCAATTCCCAAGGTAAACCCGCGTGTTTGATCGAAGTCTGCGGCGACGCGCCGGTTCCGCCGTCGTAGCCGGAAATCAACACGACATCGGCGTGGGCTTTCGCAACCCCGGCCGCGATCGTCCCGACTCCAACTTCCGACACGAGTTTGACGCTAATCCGCGCTTCCCGGTTGGAATTTTTCAAGTCGTGAATCAATTCGGCCAAATCTTCGATCGAATAAATGTCGTGGTGAGGAGGAGGCGAAATCAATCCCACACCCGGAGTCGAGTTTCGCACCTTCGCAATCCACGGGTATACTTTTTTACCGGGTAACTGTCCGCCTTCACCGGGTTTCGCGCCTTGCGCCATCTTGATTTGCAGTTCCCGCGCTTGGGAAAGGTACAAGCTGGTAACCCCGAAACGCCCGGAAGCAACTTGTTTGATCGCGCTGTTTTTCGAGTCGCCGCGATCGTTCGTCCAAGTGTAGCGATCGGGATCTTCGCCACCTTCACCAGTGTTCGATTTGCCACCAATGCGGTTCATCGCTACTGCTAGCGATTCGTGGGCTTCTTTAGAAATCGAACCATAACTCATCGCCCCAGTTTTAAAGCGTTTGAGAATAGATTCGATCGGCTCAACTTCCTCAATGGGTATCGATTCCCGCTGTTTGAATTGCAACAAACCGCGCAAGGTAAAATGCTGCTGGTTTTGTTCATTAACCAGCCCCGAATACTGTTTGAAAAGCGTATAACTGCCATCGCGCACCGACTTTTGCAGCGCGTGAATTGTCTGCGGGCTAAACAAATGCGCCTCGCCTTCTTTCCGCCACTGATATTCGCCGCCGACATCGAGAGTATGTCCGCTGGCTGGGCGATCGGGGAATGCGTGATTGTGGCGCAGAATTGCTTCTTGGGCGATGACTTCGAGGTCTACACCTTCAATCCGCGAGGCTGTCCAAGCAAAGTATTTATCGACTACGGATTTGTTCAATCCGATCGCCTCAAAAATCTGCGCGCCGCGATAACTTTGAATTGTGGAAATCCCAATTTTTGAGGCAACTTTCGTCACGCCTTTAGTTGCGGCTTTGATGTAGTTTTTGCAAGCAGTTTTGTACTCGACATTTAGCAGCAATCCTTCGCGGATCGAATCGGCGATCGTCTCAAAAGCCAAATAGGGATTAATCGCGCCGCAACCATATCCAATAAGTGTCGCAAAGTGATGCACTTCGCGCGGTTCGCCGGATTCGAGCACGAGTCCCGCCCGCGTGCGCGTACCTTTGCGGATCAAGTGGTGGTGCAGGCCCGCAACTGCCAGCAGCGCCGGAATTGGGGCTTTGTCTGGACTGATACCCCGATCGCTCAAAATGATGATATTCACCCCGGAGGCGATCGCGCTGTCTGCTGCTGCAAAAACCTCTTCTAAGGCTTGTTCTAGACCTTTCACGCCGCTTTTGGGGTCAAACAAAATCGGCACGGTGATGGACTTGAAATTGCCCTCATTTACGTGTTGGAGCTTAGCTAATTCTTCATTGCTGAGAATTGGCGTTTTCAGTTCAATTAAATGACAGCTTTCGGGTTCTGGTTTGAGCAAATTGCGTTCAGCGCCGATCGTAGTTTCGGCAGAAGTTACAATTTCTTCGCGGATAGAATCGATCGGCGGATTGGTAACTTGAGCAAACAACTGCTGGAAGTATTCATAAAGCAGTTTTGGCCGATTGGAAAGCACCGCCAGCGGCGTATCCGCACCCATCGCGCCGACAGCTTCTACGCCATCTTTCGCCATCGGTGCTAACAGCAACCGCAGTTCTTCAAAGGTGTAGCCAAAGGCCATTTGCCGCTGCAATAATGTTTCGGGATGAGATTCTGCTACTGCCGGCGCATCTTTGAGTTTGGCGATTTCGACCATGTGCTGGTCGATCCACTGGCGGTACGGGTGTTGCGAGGCAATTTGATGTTTAATTTCCTCGTCAGAGACGATGCGGCCTTCCTCGGTATTTACCAGGAACATCCGCCCCGGTTGCAAGCGACCTTTTGATACAATTCGTTCAGGGGCGATCGGCAAAACTCCGGCTTCCGATGCCATAATTACCAAGTCGTCTTTGGTAACGCAGTAGCGGGAAGGGCGCAAACCGTTGCGATCGAGCACTGCCCCGATCAAAGTACCATCGGTAAAGGCGATCGAAGCTGGGCCGTCCCAAGGTTCCATCAAGCAAGAATGGTATTCGTAGAAAGCTTTTTTCTCGTCACTCATGGACTCGTGGGCTGTCCAAGGTTCGGGAATCATCATCATTACAGCGTGCGGCAAAGAACGCCCGGCCAAATTCAGCAATTCCAAAGCATTGTCAAAAATCGTCGAGTCGCTGCCTTCGATATTGATTAAATTGGGGATTTTCTTTAAGTCATCGCCGAATAGTTCCGACTCGAACAGCGATTGCCGCGCGTGCATCCAGTTAATGTTGCCGCGCATCGTGTTAATTTCGCCGTTGTGGGCGATGTAGCGGTAAGGGTGCGATCGTTCCCAACTCGGAAAAGTATTCGTGCTGAAGCGCGAGTGAACCAGGGCTAGAGCGCTTTCCATGTCGGGGTCGTGCAGTTCGGGATAGTAATCGCCGACTTGTACCGGCATTAACATACCCTTGTAGACGATCGTCCGGCAGGAGAGTGTGGAATTATACCAGTATGGGTCTGTGTTAGTCCTGCGGATGGCATTGTGAGCCCGTTTGCGGATGACGTACAGTTTCCGCTCGAAAGCCGCCTCGTCAATACCTGCGGCGCGCCGGAGGAACACTTGCTGCATGAAGGGTTCGCTAGATTTGGCGGTGTCGCCGAGGGACGAGTTGTCGGTGGGAACATCGCGCCAGCCGAGAACTTCCTGGCCTTCTTCTGCCGCGATTTCCTCAAAAATGCGTTTGCCGTTTTCGCGTTCAGTTTGATTTGGCGACGAGTAAATCGCGCCAACGCCGTACTCGCCGGCTTCGGGAAGTTCGATGTTTAGGACCGCAGTTACTTTCTTGAGAAACTTGTGGGGCACCTGCATCAAAATCCCCGCCCCGTCTCCGGTGTTGGGTTCGCAGCCGCACGCGCCCCGGTGGTCGAGGTTCAAGAGGATTGTCAGTGCCTGCTCGACAATTTCGTGGGATTTGTTACCCTTCATGTGTACGATGAATCCGACTCCGCAAGCGTCGTGCTCGAACTGCGGATCGTACAGACCTTGCTTTTGTGGCAGTCCGTTGCTGTTCATTTTGATGCTCCTGTCAAAGTGGCGAAAAGATGTTGATCTACAGTAGAGGATGGGATGCCGATCGCTCTAGTATCATGTATTATATGTGGATCTACTCAATTGGGTAGAGCTACCAAAAAATCCCAACTTATTCGATCAAGCGTAAAAAAATAGTTAAAGCCGATAACTTAACTAGGGAACCCGGAGGTTCAAGATTTATGCTTAAAGACTCTTCAATTCTGTGAATTATTAAAGAATTATTAAACCGCAGAGGCCGCAGAGAGCGCAGAGGAAGAAGAGAAGAGAGATGTGTAATTCCGATACCAACTCACATCTTGCACCCTTGTTAATAAGCTTTTCAAGGGCGAGCTTTCCGGCCCAGCCCACAAAATTTACTCTCTGGGGAACAGGCCGGAAAGCCTGTTTTTGAGAAATGAGTTTATAGCATTGTTAATGCGACTGTATCCTCAGCGTCTGGGTGACATTCTCCACCAGCATTTCGCCTTCTCAACAGCAATGAGTATTTCTGAAAAATTGCAAAAAGTCGATCGACTCAAAGCCTGGTTAGATAGCTTTGGGCCGCTTTGTCCCACCCTGGTTGCAGAATTAAAAAAACTCTACGACGTTCGGTTTACTTATCACTGCTTCACAGAACTTAGCCAAACTTATTCAATTCTAACTATTCAACCAGGTTTCATCTCAGAGGGTCTCTAACCAGATGCTAGAAGTTTTGCAACAGCAGTCTCAAGAGCTGGATTAGGATTCACCTTTAATCAATATTCAAGAACCAGCGCCCTTTCTATGAAGATTTGATGTAGATTGGGGCGATCGAGCAAATACCAGGTGACAACAGCTATGTTGGTTTTGCTATGGTTGTTAAGGCAAGTCGATCGGGCTGAGCACAACTCTTGCAAAACTCTACAGTCGGCTAACCAGTCCCCGCAGGTGGGCTTCGGTTTTAACTATATATTAGTTAATCTCAAAAAACAACGTCGTTTACCAAAGGATTCAGCAAGGAATCCTCAAGGAGTGAAAATCATGGTTCAGATTCAAGAAATTTCTCAAGTATCTACCCTGCACGCACCTGCAGCACCCAACGGAATAGCCGCTACAGAATTGCGGCCTTGGGGCTCATTTACGACTCTAGAAGAAGGCCCAGGATATAAAATTAAACGGATCGAAGTTAAGTCGGGACACCGCCTCAGCCTGCAAATGCACCACCACCGCAGCGAACACTGGATTGTGGTTTCAGGTACTGCAAAAGTTACTTGTGGCGAAACGGAACAAGTTCTGTTTACAAATCAGTCTACCTACGTTCCTCAGTGTATTTCTCACCGGCTTGAAAATCCGGGAGTTATCCCCCTGGTTTTAATTGAAGTGCAGAATGGCGAATATCTCGGAGAAGATGATATTGTACGCTTTCAAGACGATTATGCCCGTACAGAAAAGGCTAAGTAACTCAAGTTGCTAAAAATATAGGGGTAAGGTGCGCGGCCCGGCGCACTTTACATGATCCGGGTAAGGTAGACGCCTAGGCACATTCTACATTTTCAAAACTCAACATTACTTCCAAATTACCAATTACCACTTACCAATTACTCATAATGATTCATCTGAGCAAAACAGCAGCAACAGAAGTAACGCGCCTCAAGTCGAAGCATCCAAATCCCAATGCTTTATTTCGTCTTGGCGTGGAATCGAGTGGCTGCTCCGGTTTGTCTTATACAATGGCATTTGACGATGCGCCAGCCCCAGAAGACGCTGTATGCGAGTCGGAGGGAATTGAAGTTGCGATCGACCCCCAGCACTTAAAATATCTCAATGAGCTTACCTTGGATTATTCAGAAGACTTGATGGGCGGAGGTTTCCGATTTCACAACCCCAATGCCGCCCAAAGCTGTAGCTGCGGCAACTCATTTTCGGCTAAGGAATAACCAACCTGTAGGGTGCGTCAGTTGCAGATAATTCTTCAATTCTAAAATCTAAAATAGATTGACGCACCTGACAAAATAAGCAATAACCAATATGATTTAGAGTGCGTCAGTTGCAGATAATTATAAAATTTAAAATCTCACATTTAAAATCTAAAATCTAAAATCTAAAATCTAAAATCGTATGATGACACTCAAAGACTTAGAAAAAGTCCAAAAAACCTTCAAAGAAGCCGGTCAAGACTACCAAGTTGAACTACAAAGCGGGAAGATTATCATTGTGGGCCCGTCAGATATTGTATCTAGTGAAATTGGCATTCGCTTGAGTGCCTTTCTCTTCGTTTGGGTGAATCCCCGCCGTTTGGGTCGAGTTTTTGACTCCGCAGGCGGCTTTATTTTACCTGATGCTAACCTTACAGCACCTGATGTTTCTTTTGTCCGAGCCGCACGTCTCAGGCAAAGTCCCCGTTATTTCGGAGAATTAGTCCCAGACTTGGTAGTAGAAATTAAATCACAGAGCGATCGCATCAAACCGCTAGAAAAAAAGATTCATAATTTCCTAGAACTCGGAGCGCAAGTAGGACTTTTGATCGATCCCGATGAAGAAACTGTAACAGTTTATCGTCAGGAAGGTGAACCGATTGTGTTGGGAAATGAAGATATTTTGACTGTCCCCGAACTTTTCCCTGGTTGGGAATTGCCAATTGCTGAACTGTGGCCGCCAATTTTTACTGAAGCAGAAACTCAAACTGAAGCCTAATAAAGTTTATGCAGGTTTTACATGGCCAGAAATGCGAAAAGCCTCTCTTCTCTTCCTCTGTGTCCTCTGCGCTCTCTGCGGTTAAATAATTCCTATGCAACCGTAAACGATATGAGTGCAATGGAAAAGCTGTCAATCAAGCTGGCGTACCGAGAATCATCCACTGCATTAACTGCTGCCACTCAGGAGATTGAGCGAATAAATCTGCATCGAATTCATTTCCCGCATCCTGCGAAAACTCGGCGAAAGCTTCCGCCCAATTAATTACTGTTTCCACAGGCAAATAAGGCGTATAATTCCAAGAACGCTGCAAAAACTCTACCATCTCAACAGAATGACCGGTGCGGTACAAATACCAAGCAATCCAAACTAAGGTACTGTACTTGATTTGCTTTTCCAACAAACGTATTTTATCCGGCAACTCGGGGCGGGCAAAAAAATTGTCCATCACTGCGGCGAGGGATTTAGCCTGGGGTAAACCTTTGTACATGGCGCTTTGTTCGTGCTGGCGGTAGCAAACAGTTACTTGTTGCAACCACTCTGCTTCGCATCCCATTAAGGCTAAACGCAGCACTAAATCTGTATCTTCTGCCGGGGGAAATCGAGGATCAAATCCGCCGGCGCGCTCTAACCACTGACGGCGAAATACCATCGCGCTGGGTAATACTGGTTTCCACCGCAGCCACATTTCTAAGTCTAAGTTAGGTACATTTTGCCAGGGTTTTACATCTTTTAGCGGTTCGCCTATACTATTAACTAGACGCCAGCCGCTGTGGACGATTCCTAGATTTGGTCGCGCTGCAAATACAGCCATTTGTGCTGCTAATTTGTCGGGTAAAAAGTAGTCGTCAGCATCGAGAAAGGCGATAAATTCTCCTCGCGCTAGCTCGATGCCGTGATTTCTGGCAATCGAAACTCCTTGATTTTGTTGGTAAATGTAGCGAATTCGATCGCCATATTTCTCTAAAACTAATTTGGTATCGTCTCGGGAGCCGTCGTCTACGACAATAATTTCCCAGTTAGTATAGGTTTGGTGCAGAACGCTATCTACGGCTTGGCCGACGTAATCCGCGCAGTTGTAAGCCGGAATTACTACGCTCACCTGCGGAGTGCGATCGCTCGTAACATTACTCATAATTAATTATCTTAAATTCGATTGCGTCTTTATTTTACAATGAGCGTAGGGTGCGTCAGGAACTGACGCACCCAGCAAGGGGTTCTTGTGTTCATTAATTTGGGGTCAAGAATTTGCCAAGGTAAGTTGGTGCGAGTTCAGTATATCTTGGGGGCGAATTGCTGAAGGGTAGCGATCGCCTTTTACCTTCAAATACTTGTCAGCTATTTCCAAAACCTGTTCGGGATTGGCTGGCTTCCTCAAAAAATCGGAAGCACCTGTCAATTTCGCTCGTGTGCGGTCAATTATACTGTCTTGACTGGTCAAAAACACGATCGGAGTTTCCCGAAAAGCAGGTGTCTTTCGCAAAAAATTGCACAAAGCAAAGCCACTTGTCTTCGGCATCACCACGTCCATAAAAATTAAAGCAGGCTTTTGTTTGGCGAGGAGGCCCACTCCCTGCATGGGGTCTTGAATTTTTAGGACTCGATAGCCCTCCGGCAATAAAATTTGCTCTAAAAATTCGCAAACTGTCGGACTGTCATCAATACAAGCAATCAAAGGGCGACCCGGCCCAGCGATAGCTGCGGCCAGGCGCCACTGTTCTATAGGCGACGGCAAGTCTGGTACTGTGCGGAAATTTACTAAACCCTGCTTGATGTAATTGACTAAAGCGCGAGTTGCCACTGTCACGCACTGCTTTTTCTTAAATGCAATATCCCAAAGAGTATTCTCGCCGTTGAATACGTTACCCAAAGCGATCAAAGAATTAGAACTAAATCGATTTTGCTGCAACTGAGCCGACGGTTTTAAAAGCGGTGCTTGTTCTGGATCTACCAACCACAAACCCATTGCTTTCCACTTCTGCCAAATTTCTTCTGTACAACACAGAACTTTCTCTACTTCTGTTAAAGACAGCAGCAAAGAAGAGGTAATTGTAGAAAAATATTTCTGGGACGGACGCCACTCCCGGCGCAAACCCGATTGACCGATCAGAGCAAATAACACTTCGGAAAGGCTGGTGTGGACGATCGCCCTAGCTTGTTCCAGGCTCATTTCGCTGGCTGCTATCCCTCGCTGAAGCAGTTGATATTCCCACAGTTCTCCAGCATCGAGGTCTCTGAGATCCACTTGAAAGTTTCGACAGTGTTGCCCGATCGCCCTGTACCAGCGCCTCGCTCTGTGCGCTCCTCCCGTGGCATACACCAAACTACCCTGAAAAAAGTAAAGTTGCCACTGTTGTTCCCCTTGCTCTAACACCAGTTTCCCCGTTGCTTGTTTCTGGCTGAGTACAGCCAGAGTATGGGACAACATTTTGTATCCGATTGCGGTAGCAGACATATCAACTCGCATCCCCTGTACTCTGTTTGTACCATTATATAGCTGCTGAGTTTTCAAAGATAACAGTAATTTTACTGAATTTGGGTTAAAAAACACCACTAATTGTGAGAATTTAACCCTCTTAGGGAGTGATTCCCCCCAGGAGTTTTAGCCATGAGGACGTAACGGCTATTTGCCCTATTAACTAATAACTAAAATCAGGATTCTAACTAATAATTAATTGCCCTCGCTATCTGGGGGAGGTACTGGATCGTAACCCCCTGGATGAAAAGGATGACAGCGCAAAATCCGCTTAACTGCCATCGAACCGCCGCGGGCCGCCCCAAATCTTTCTATTGCTTCGATCGCGTATTGCGAACAAGTTGGCTGAAATCTACAGGCGTTAGGCAGGTAAGGAGAAATCCCCATTTTGTAGCCTCGGATTAATCCGATCAGCAATATTTTCACAATTTTTACCTCAGCGATTGATTAGATTAATAGGCCAATCTCGTCCCGTACCGCTGTAAGCTAGGTGCATCGAGAGCATTCCCAGCGGTTAGAGTTCCGCCAACTTTTCCCGTACCAATTATACCTTTTTTCATTTTTATTTTAGATACTTAAATCACAATTTGAGGAGATAATATGGTACTTGTCTCTGAGTTGGCTACTTGACCGATACCTAAAAAATTACCGTCTCGATCGTAAACCTGCAAGGGATAGGGAGGTTGGGGTATTGGGTTGTGGGGGGGATGGTTGCTACTTTCCTCATAGGGCCCGATCGACGTTTCGGGAATCGGGAGGCGCTGTCCTTGAAACCAGCGTTTGGTATATTCAGGGGAAAGGACGATCGCGCCTAAATGTCCCAAAACCGCCGATGGCAAAATCGGGCAAAATTTATTCTCCTGCAATTGCAGTTCTAATTCTTCAAAACTGAGACTTTGGTCGATCGAGAAACCGCTACTTTCGGTGCGAGTCAAACAAGCCAAAGTACCGCCTGTATTCAACACAGCGCCCAAATCCCGTGCGATCGCCCGAATGTAAGTACCCGCCCCGCAGGCGATCGACAAATCCAATTCAGGAAAATCCCCCGGCCGCCAATCCAAGATTTCCAGCCGAAAAACCTCGACTTTCCTAGCAGCAACTTCCACAGTTTCGCCTTTTCTAGCTAACTCATAAAGGCGTTTTCCTCCCACCTGAACCGCACTAAAACTCGGCGGAAATTGCTCGATTTTTCCTAGGAAATTTGGCATTGCAGATTGCACTTGTTCCAAACTCAACTCTGGCACCGGTCGAGAATGGAGAATTTCTCCTTCTAAATCGTCAGTAGCAGTAGTTAAGCCAAACCGAATCGTGCCTCGGTAAGCTTTATTGTGTTGGAGATATTGCAGCAGTCTGGTTGCTTTGCCCAGGGCGATCGGTAAAACGCCAGTCACAGCAGGATCGAGGGTTCCTCCGTGTCCGACTCGCTTGAGTTTTAATAGCCGGCGCACTCGCCCCACGCAGTCGTGAGAAGTCATGCCCGCAGGTTTGTTGAGATTGAGAAAACCGTCAGTAGTCATTAGGAAGAAGGAAGAGGGAAGTTCGGCAACGGATTGTGTAACGGATGTAACGGATATAACGGATGTCAGGAAGAGGGAAGATGGAAGATGGAAGATGAAAAGTTTTGATCTTGATTTTTTTCGGATCGCGAAAGCTAACGTTACTTGCAACGCAAAAGCGGTTTTTAGTTAAAAAGTTCAACATTGAAAACTTAAAACTACAAACTACCCGCCAGCCCAATTATCAATTCCCAATTCCCAATTTCCAATTAAAGAATAAAGTCTGCCTGACTGATAGAAGCGCGGGCAACTCCGAATAAAGTAGCCAGAGTTTCCTTGGTGCTTGTAAGCTGAATAATTGTACTGGGCGAAGTTCCTGCCCCAGCGGCAATGGTGAGTTCGCCAAAAGTAAGGCCGGCAGTCAAGCGAATTCGATCCGTACCATCAGTAAAATCTGTAATCACATCCCCGTCTGCCAAACGCCCGATCGCAAAAGTATCGTTTCCGGTGCCGCCAGTTAAAGTATCTTGGCCGCGATCGCCCGATAAACAGTCATTGCCGATGCCACCAAACAGCGAGTCATCGCCGGCACCCCCAAAAAGCGAGTCATCGCCCGCGCCTCCCAACAAAGTATCGGTGTCTTGGTTGCCAAACAGCAAATCATTGCCATCGCCGCCCAGCATTGAGTCAGAACCTTTGCCACCGTAGAAAGTATCGTCGCCGGCGCCACCCAAAACGCTGTCGCGGCCCGCACCGCCGAACAGCAAATCATCGCCAACGTCCCCCAGCAGTGAGTCATCACCGTCGCCGCCGTAGAGGGAATCGTCTGCGCCTAAGCCCAAAATGCTGTCAGGGCCACCCAAACCAAATATCAAGTTAGCGCCCGCAGTACCTCTGAGGGAGTCGGGGCTGCTGGTGCCGCGAGTGCCGCCAGGTGCCCCGGAGGGACTGGTACCGCCGCCGGTGGGGGTTGGGGTTGTGACGGGAATTGGTCGAATTGGCACTGCTGATGGCATGATTCTGAAGATGGGTAGAAATTTGCCATTCTAACTTAGCCTAAAACCGGAAGTTATAAGCTCGCCAACCGCCCAGATCAGAAATATCGATCGCATCCGCCACAGCATAAGGTTCGCACAAAAAGCCCTGCACCGTGGAGCCGTCCTCCAACACGAGCGTACCAATTCCCAGCGGCGGGGGAATTTTAGCGACAAATCCGCCGAAAGCGGAGATCGACAACTCCCAAACTTCCACCTCGATCGCGCTACCGCCCTCTATCTGACGCACCAATCCCGGCTTGCCCAGAGCAGTACCCGTCAAAGCGTACAGCTTGTAAATCGGGCTGGTACGGCAGGCGCGAACCAAAATGCCTCCCCCCTCGATTAGCTGGTAATTCAGCGGCTCACCGCTCAAATGAGCGCCAACTACGGCTATTTTGACTCGTTCTTCTGAGGAAGATTTTGCTGCAATGGCGGGTTCCGGGACGGTGGGCAGCGGTAGGTCGGTTGCGCCCAAAGTTCCCCCCAAGCTAGCGTGGAAAGCAGAGCCCAAATGGCAGAGCGATAAATCGTGCCACGCAGGAGCCATCAGTGTCAATCCTGCGGGCAATCCGCTGCTTTGAAACCCGCTGGGAACTGCGATCGCGCACAAATCGAGCAAATTCGCAAAGTTCGTGTAGCGGCCGAGATTGGTGTTGAGCGCGATCGGCTCGGCTGCAACTTCTGCGACAGTATAAATCGTACCTGTCGTGGGTACCGCCAACACATCCATTGACTGCCACTGAATTTCTGCAAGCTTGCGGAGCTCGGCCAACCGGTACGACGCGCGGTAGGCAGAGACGGCATCGTAGCGTTTGCCGCCGCTGATAATTTCGTAGACGATCGGATCGATATCCTCTGGGTGCGCGTCGAGGAAATCGCCGATCGCGGCCAACCTTTCTGCTACCCAAGGCCCGCCGTAGAGCAATTCGGCAGCATCCGCAAAGGGTTTGAAGTCAATAGGTGCGATCATGCAGCCTAAAGATTGCAAGCGCGCGATCGCCTCTCTGTAGCGCTGTTCTGCTTCTGCATTCCCGAAAAATTCGAGTTTGCCGTCTCCGGGAACTCCCACCCGCAAGCGGGATAAATCCGGCAAAACTTTCGTTTCAGGGTGACGAGAAAACGCATCCTCAGCGTCAAAACCGCTGGCTACTTGCAGCACGGAGGCCGCATCCGCACAGGTGAGAGCGAACACAGAAACGCAATCGAGCGATCGCACTGCCGGCAGCAGGCCGCGAGTGCCGATCGAGCCGCAACTTGGCTTTAGCCCGACAATGTTGGTAAAAGCAGCGGGAACCCTCCCAGATCCTGCGGTATCGGTACCCAGAGCAAAACTCACCAATCCGGCGGAGACTGCTGCTGCGGAACCGGAACTCGATCCGCCCGGAATGTAGCGCCGATCGAACGGATTGCGGCAAACTCCATAAGGCGTGCGGGTTCCCACTAATCCTGTGGCAAATTGATCCATGTTTGTTTTGCCGATCGCGATCGCACCTGCCGCGCACAAACGCTCTACGACTGCGGACGATCGCGCTGGAGTGCTAGCAAACTGCGGACATCCCGCCGTAGTCGGAACGCCCGCCCAATCGAGATTATCTTTGATCGCAAAAGGTATCCCGTAAAGCGGCAACTGCTGCGGGTCTAGGTTTTCCAAAGCTTTGGCGCGTTCGAGGGTTTCCGCCTGCGGTGCTAAATAAATCCATATTGCCGGATCTGCATAGCGTTCGATACGATCGTACACGCTCGCGATCGCATCTGCAGGCGCGATCGAGCCGGTGCGGTAGCGATCGAGTAGCGAATGAATGTCGAGACTGTTGCTGTAGTTAAATTTTTCCATAATGCACCGTCAGTCGATTTTAGATTTTAGATTTTAGATTTTAGATTGAAGATTTGACTTCATATCATTTCTGGTTATATGAGGATGATTTAACCGCAGAGAACGCAGAGAACGCAGAGGGAGATCGGAGAGAGATGAATCATTCCAATGCTAACGGATTTGACTTCACAGGCTGTGTTAGGCGATCGTTATTACAAATAGGATGTTAGTTTACCGCATTGTCGATCGCCTCCGCATCCAGTCTAGGACTCGAACTATTTCTTGAGAAATATTCAACCATGACCTTGCGGGTTGCGTCTTTTTGTGCAGGTAAACTTCGCGATTTCCAATCGCCCCATCTCATCGCCCGGTTTAATATTCCAAAAATTTTAATTTTACAAATTCGAGAAAAACAGTTTTTTGTAACATTTTACACATTTTCGCATCAAGTTTGCTGTTACCGTTTGAAACGTAGCAATCTAGTAAGATTGCAAACTACAGTATGCTTACCTTTCAAAAAGCTAAGTGCATTGCTGTTACTGACAGTCTCGAATAACTCCTTGGGTTGCAAACAGGACTTATACAGACAAAAACCGAAAAAATTTAACCGCTTCTAGGGTTCCGATTTGAATCAGTTTCTAACTCAGCTTAGACAGTTCAAGTGCTGGTCCGAGAGAAGCAGACTGGTTGTCCCAATATTTTAATGTTAGGGAAACACTAGCCAGTTACACGGCGGGATAAAAGCCCGGGAGAAACGCGATCGGTCAGCAAGACTCGGTTCGTTAGCTCTCGGGCTTTATCCTTGTATATCAGGGGGGTTTGCGGAAGCTAAGGAAGCCAAAGAAGGTGCAAAAGCTCGATCGACATATTCACCTCTAACCAGCAACGAGAATCTGCTATGAATATCCGATATTGCTCCCCCAAAATAACGCGATCGCCCTTATCATACTGCGCCATATTTTTCATCACCTTGTTTTTCGCTGTCGGCTGCGTCAACCCGGCAATTTATATCAAAACCACGACTGAAACCGAAGCAGCTTCTTCAGTAAGTGCTGATGCAGTTAGCCTCGGATTCAGCGCGTGGCCCGGCTGGTTTCCTTGGCAAATTGCCAAAGAGCAAAAGATATTTGAAGCCAACAATGTTGCTGTAGACTTAAAATGGTTTGACGGTTACTTAGAATCGATCAGCACCCTCACAGCAGGACAGATAAATGCTAACAGCCAAACCCTCGGCGATACAGTAAACTCTATATCCGGCGGTGCCGACCAAGTAATTGTTTTAGTCAACGACAACTCGACGGGAAATGACAAAGTGATTGTCGCCGAAGGCATCAATTCCGTTGCCGATTTAAAAGGAAAAAAAGTGGCAGCAGAGGAAGGGACAGTCGATCACTTTCTATTACTGTTAGGGCTGAGAAAAGCAGGTTTATCAGTGCAAGATATTCAATTTGTACCGCTGGAAACCGGCAAAGCTGCGGCGGCTTTCGTCGGAGGACAAGTCGATGCGGTGGCAGTATTTGCGCCGTTTACCACCCAGGCATTAAAACGATCGAACAGCAAGGAACTGTTTAGTTCCAAAGATTTTCCGGGGGCGATTTCTGACCATTTGGTATTCACCCGAAAGTTTATCGGCGAACACCCCGATCGAGTGCAAGCCCTGGTCAATTCATGGTTTGCAACATTGGAATACATGAAAGCCAATAAAGAGAAATCTTACGAGATTCTCGCCAACCGCGCCGGAGTTAGCGTTGAGGAATACAAAGAATATGAAAACGGCACTCAGATATTTACGATCGAGGAAAACTTGAAAGCCTTTCAACCGGGAAATGACATGACATCATTGCAGTTTGCGGCGGGAGAAATGACTAAATTTCTCGTAGATGTAAATTTAGCCAAAACCCAACCAGATATCAGCACATTATTTGACGATCGCTTTATCAAAGCTTATGCAGAAGGTAAAAGCTAAAAGGCATAATTTACGATTGTGCATACACAAAAAAACCTAAAAAAAAATACTTTTTATAATCCCCAAAATCTACTTCAATTAATCGCTCAACTGTTCTGCAATTAAATCATGCCACCAAACCCCGATCCGCGATCGATCCAATCCCACCTCAAGCAAAAAAGCCTAAATCCCACCGTTTTCTGGCGGATTGCGGAAGAGATACCACAACCCCTCAATATTGGGTTAACGGTAACATCGATCGCACTGCCGCTGCTGGTATGGTGGCTAGTAACAACTTTCGCCGATGTAGACCCCAAATTTTTGCCTTCCCCCGGCAAAGTGTTAGAAGCATTCGGCCGACTGTGGAACACTCGCGAACTTTTGAAAGACACGGTAGCGAGTTTGTGGCGAGTGGGAGTGGGCTTTCTGTTCGCCTTGGTTTTTTCCATACCAATTGGCGTGCTGATGGGCAGTTTTTCCAGTATTCGTGCCTTGCTTGAACCCATGTTCGGCTTGATGCGATATATGCCCGCACCAGCATTCATTCCCCTGCTAATTCTCTACTTGGGCATCGGCGAAGAACCCAAAATAATGCTGATATTTATCGGCGTCTTTTTCTTCAATTCGCTGATGGTGATGGATACAGTCAAGTTTGTTCCCAAAGACTTGATCGAATCTACTTATATGTTGGGCGGGAATCGCTGGGAAATCCTAACTCAAGTTATTTTTCCCCACGTTTTGCCTGGAATTCTTGATGCTAGCCGCATCAACCTAGCTGCGGCTTGGCAATTGGTAATCGTCTCGGAATTGATTGCTGCAACCGAAGGCTTAGGCCGCCGGATCAGCGTCGCCGGTCGATTTCTCCGAACCGATGAAATATTTGTGGGGCTGATTGTCATTGGGGCGATCGGACTGACTTTTGACTTGCTTTTTCAATATCTGCTGCGGGTTTCTTGTAAATGGTCAAGCCAGAAACAGTAAGCAGATGTTAAAAGGCAAAATGGTGTCATTTTTTTACTTACAATACAGAGGATAAACTCATGTTTCTGCAAATCAACAATCTCCACAAAAACTTTGAAACGAAAAAAGGTAAATTAGTTGTGCTCAAGGACATCAATATGAGCATCAAGCAAGGCGAATTTATCTGCGCGGTAGGCGCATCCGGTTCGGGCAAATCAACTCTGTTGAGGCAGATTGCGGGATTGGACAAGCCGACAATAGGGGAAGTGAAAATTGATGGCAAAGAAGTTGTTTCGCCTGGGCCGGATCGAGGTATGGTATTTCAGCATTACACTCTTTATCCTTGGATGAACGTGCAGGAAAATGCCGAGTTTGGCCTCAAACTTCAAGGCGTGTCCAAGAAAAAGCGGCGCGAACAAGCGAGCTATTATTTGAATGTGGTAGGATTGACGCAGTTTGCTTCGTCGCTGCCGAAGGAATTGTCGGGCGGGATGAAACAGCGGGTGGCGATCGCCCGCGCCCTCGCTTCTGAACCTAAAGTGTTATTAATGGATGAACCTTTCGGCGCCTTGGATATCCACACGAAAGAATCGATGCACGAATTCATGCTCGATTTGTGGCGCCGCACCCAGATTACAATCTTTATGATTACCCACGATGTCGAAGAAGCGGTGTTTCTTTCCAATCGGATTTATGCTTTGGGCGCTCGTCCCGGTACAGTGAGAAAGGAAATGTCGATTAATTTGCCCGATCGCACTCCCAGCGTTAAACGCCACGCCAAATTCCACGATTACCGCGACGAACTCATGGATTTGATGCGGAAACACGGACAGGAAGCAGTTGCAATGGCTGCTTAAATAGAAATAGGTTTGTATTTGCACTTTTTGCACCCGTGCCAAGAGTTTAACTGCCAACCTAAGTAAGTGGAAACTTAACATCTTGCACTATTGTCAATTACCTATTTAGGAACGGGCAAGATGCCCGTTCCACAATAAAATTGAGTTTTGTGGAACGGGCATCTTGCTCGTTCTTGAGAATGGTGCAAGATATCAGTGGAGATAAATATTACTTTGGGAGAGGGTGACTTTTGCCACTACAAAATACTATTGTTTTGTTTCGCTGACCCCCCCAAATACATCAAGAGGAACTTATGGTGCAACTATCATCGATCGACACAAACTCAGAAATTGATTCTGACCTCGTATTAATGCAAGAAACCGTACCGGGCGGCGCGTACTGGTCGGGGGTCATCAAGCGGGGAAACACCCTGCGAATCAGCGATTTAGAAGGCTCTCGCGGCGTTTCCATGCTGTGCTACAACGCCGACAATGCGATCGAACGTTTCAACGCAGCAGACACCGCCAAAATTCAATTCAACGCCTTTCTCAAACAAGGCATGGTGCTTTACACAGACATGGGACGCATCCTATTTTCCATCACCCAAGACACCTCCGGCTGTCACGATTTGTTAGGAGGATGCAGCAACGCCGTTAGCAATGCCAAAAAATACGGCGAAGGAGACTGGAAAAACTCTCGCGACAACTTCCTCAAAGCCCTAACTCGGTGGGGATTGAGCAAAAAAGATATCATGCCCAACCTCAACTTATTTACTCGCATTGCCGTCAAACCAGACGGCACGATGGAGTTTCGCGAAGGCTGCGAAAAACCGGGTAGTTTTATCGATTTGCGAGCCGAAATGAACGTATTGACCGTTATATCTAACTGCCCCCACATCCTGCATCCGGCTTCAATTTACGATCCAAAACCCATCCAAATTCAGATTGTGAAAACCCCCGCCCCCGCACCAGACGACTTGTGCCGCACCGCCAACCCGGAAGCCGTGCGCGGCTTCATCAACACCGATGCTTTGTTCGTGCAATAAACCCCCGATTACACAATTCAATCTTGTCCCCACCAATCTGCGGTGAAAAATTCTGTACTTCCATCACAAAAAGTGAACCATGACTGCAACTACCCAACAACTTCTCGATCCAAAAACTGCAATTTATAACGAAGTTTTACCCGCCAGACATCCCTGGGCTCGCGTCATCAAAAAAGGACAGATTCTCCGCATTGTAGATTTAGGCGGAAATCAAGCAGTAGATTTTTTAGTTTACAATGCCGATGACCCTTCCGAACGCTACAGCGCCCCCGATACGATCGTCAATCAAGGCAACATCTTTGTCACTACAAACAGCCAACTCATTTCCAACGAAGGGCGAGCCATGATGACCATAATTGCTGACTCCTGCGGACGGCACGATACCTCCGGCGGCGCCTGTAGCTGCGAAAGCAATTCGGTGCGGTTTGGCCTAGATAAAAAATACCAGCACGCCTGCGTTGAAAATTTCCTCGCCGCAATTCTTCCCTACGGTTTGGGCAAGCGAGATTTAGTCAGCAATATCAACTTTTTTATGAATGTTCCGGTTAGCGAAGATGGCACCCTTGAAATTGTTGACGGCATCTCTGATCCGGGAAGTACAGTTGATTTGCGAGCCGAAATGAACGCGCTGGTTGCTATTTCTAACTGCCCGCAAATGAACAATCCTTGCAATGCTTACAATCCTACGCCGATTCAATTGATTGTTTGGGATGCGGTATAGGTTGTAGCTGCCTACCCGCCAGAAACCGCCAGGGGTTTAAACCCCTGGCTAATAGCTAAAGTCCTCTAAAGAGGACTGAAGAATCGATTGCCCATTAGCAATTATCAATTATCAATTAGCAATAACCAATTAGCAATTACCAATTACCTAAATGTTTAACAAAGTTTTGATTGCAAATCGCGGTGAAATTGCCTGCCGAATTATCCGCACGCTCGATCGCCTCGGAATTGCTTCGGTAGCAGTATATTCTGAAGCCGACGCCCACGCCAAACACGTTTTCGCCGCCACCGAAGCCGTTTGTATAGGTGCAGCCCCCGCAGCCGAGAGTTATTTGCGGTTCGATCGCATTCTCGAAGTTGCGCGCCAAACTAAAGCTCAAGCCATCCATCCGGGTTACGGCTTTTTGAGCGAAAATGCTGAGTTTGCCGAAGCTTGCGCCAGCGAAAATATTGCATTTATCGGCCCGACTCCGACTCAGTTGCGCTGCTTTGGATTGAAGCACACCGCGCGGGAAATAGCCGCTGCAAATCAAGTGCCGCTAACTCCCGGAAGCGAACTTTTAGCAAGTTTAGAAGATGCCCAAAAAGCGGCTGGGGCGATCGGCTATCCGGTGATGCTCAAAAGTACCGCAGGTGGCGGCGGCATCGGTTTGCAGGCTTGTTTTGGCGATCGAGATTTGGCAGAAGCATTTGAAAAAGTACAGCGTTTGAGTCAAAGCAATTTTAAACAAAGCGGCGTTTTTTTAGAGAAATATATTCAAACAGCTAGGCACATTGAAGTCCAAATCTTTGGAGATGGCAAAGGAAATGTCATAGCCTTGGGCGAGCGAGATTGTTCGGTGCAGCGGCGCAATCAAAAAGTAATTGAAGAAACCCCCGCCCCTGCTATTAGCGACGAACAGCGCCATCAGTTGTACGGTGCAGCCGTGCGGTTGGGAAAAGCGGTAAATTACCAGTCAGCGGGTACTGTTGAATTTGTATTTGATGTCGATGCGAAACTGTTTTATTTTTTGGAAGTCAACACGCGCTTGCAAGTTGAACATGGCGTTACAGAAGCTGTCAACAACATCGACCTTGTTGAGTGGATGGTAAAACAGGCTTCGGGAGATTTGTTCCCCCTGGAAGAGTACCGCTATCAACCGCAGGGACACTCAATTGAGGTGCGAATTTATGCCGAAGATGCCGGCAAGAATTTTCAGCCGAGTTCCGGGTTGCTGAATCAAGTTGCGTTTCCCGAAAACGTCCGCTGCGACAGTTGGATAGAAACCGGCACGGAGGTTACTCCTTTTTACGATCCGCTGCTAGCCAAAGTAATCGTTTGCGGGGATAATCGATCGCAGGCGATCGTAAAACTAAAAGCTGCTTTAGATGCCAGTGAAATAGCGGGAATTGAAACTAATTTAGATTACCTCCGCCAGATTTTAGACGATTCCAGATTCAACCGGGGCGAACAGAGCACGCGCTTTTTAAACTCTTTTGAATACGCACCTTTAACGATCGATGTATTGGATGGGGGAACCTACAGCAGCATTCAAGATTATCCGGGGCGGATTGGCTATTGGGATGTGGGCGTGCCGCCTTCTGGGCCGATGGATCATCTGGCATTTCGATCGGCAAATCGTTTAGTAGGAAATCCCGAATCCACAGCAGGATTGGAATTCACAGCGACAGGCCCAACTCTGCGCTTTAATGCCGATACAGTTATTAGTTTGACTGGTGCAACTATGAAGGGAACGCTAAACGGCGAATCGGTGCCGTTTTGGACGGCAATTCCCGTAAAAGCTGGCAGCATTCTCAAGTTAAAAGCCATTCAAGGCGGCGGCTACCGCACTTATTTAGCAGTCAAACACGGCTTTAATGTCCCCGATTATTTGGGCAGCAAATCAACTTTTGTACTGGGCAAATTTGGCGGACACGCGGGCCGCATCCTGCGTCCGGGAGATGTGCTTAAACTGCTTCAAACTGCCACTCTGGAAGCGGAAATATCTTTGCCTCCCGAACTAATTCCCACCTACAGCAATAATTGGGAAATCGGCGTTTTGTACGGGCCTCACGGCGCGCCGGATTTCTTTACTGAGTCAGACATCGAAATGTTTTTCTCCACAGAATGGCAGGTGCATTACAACTCGACGCGGACGGGAATTCGGCTGATCGGCCCGAAGCCCACCTGGGCGCGTCAAGACGGAGGGGAAGCGGGTTTGCACCCGTCTAACATTCACGATAATGCTTACGCGATCGGCACGATCGATTTTACGGGCGATATGCCTGTAATTCTCGGTCTTGACGGCCCGAGTTTGGGAGGTTTTGTGTGTCCTGCTACTATTGTGCAGTCGGAATTGTGGAAAATCGGGCAACTGAAACCGGGGGACAGCATTCGCTTTCACTGTTTGAGTTTTGCTGAAGCTTTGCAGCGGGAATTAGCACAAAATAGGCAAATTGCTACTTTTTGTTTGCCTGTTTTTGGGGGAAATTCGGAGGAATTGCCCGCAGTTTCCGCTTCTCCAATTTTGCACGAAATTCCCGAATCTCTGGGACAGGTTGCTGTTACTTACCGTCAAGCTGGGGATAAATATATTCTAGTTGAATACGGCCCGTTGGTGCTGGATTTAAATTTGCGTTTTCGGGCGCACGCATTGATGGAATGGCTAAAAGCAAATCCGTTGCCTGGTGTTATCGAATTAGTGCCGGGAATGCGATCGCTCCAAATTCACTTTGAGGGGCGCCAGATTTCGCAACAGCAGCTAATGCAGGCGCTGATTGCGGCGGAGGCGAAACTTCCGGCGATCGAGGATTTGGAAGTGCCGGCGCGAATTGTGCACTTGCCTTTATCTTGGGAAGATGAATCGACGCTGTTGGCCATTGAAAAATATATGCAGTCTGTGCGATCGGATGCACCTTGGTGTCCCAGCAATATTGAGTTTATTCGCCGCATAAACGGCCTTGACAGCATCGAACAAGTCAGAGAAATCGTATTTAATGCTAGCTATTTAGTGATGGGTTTGGGAGACGTTTATTTAGGCGCGCCCGTCGCAACTCCCCTCGATCCGCGCCACCGTTTGGTTACTACTAAATACAATCCCGCCCGCACTTGGACTCCTGAAAATGCAGTTGGCATTGGCGGCGCGTATTTATGCGTTTACGGCATGGAAGGGCCCGGAGGTTATCAATTTGTCGGCCGCACGGTGCAAATGTGGAATCGGTTCAAACAAACGGCGGATTTCCAGTCTGGTAAACCTTGGCTTTTGCGGTTTTTTGACCAAATCCGATTTTATCCGGTTTCTCATGAGGAATTGCACCGCTGTCGGGAAGAATTTATTGAAGGGAAGTTTAAATTAAAGGTTGAGGAAATCACTTTTAATCTGAGAGAATACAATGAATTTTTGCATTCTATTGCGGGGAGTGCTGCTGAATTTAAAGCGCAGCAGCAGGTCGCATTTAATGCAGAGCGCGATCGCTGGGCCGCATCCGGGGAATTTGAAGCTGAATCAGCAGCAGAATCCTCTGCGGATCAGGCTTCTGAAACAGCGGCGGAGGTTACTTTGCCGATCGGCTGTGAGGCAGTTGTCGCTCACGTTTCGGCAAATGTTTGGCAGGTGCTGGTTAATGTTGGAGATGCGGTTGCTGAGGGCGATCGCCTATTAATTTTGGAAGCGATGAAAATGGAAATTGCTATTACTGCTGATGTTGCCGGCACTGTCGCCGAGTTGTTTTGTCAAAAGGGACAAACGGTGACAGCCGGACAAATTCTAGCTGCTATTCAACCGAATTAATCCCTCTGTTTTTAGTTCGGGAACAGTGGTAAGCCGTTGCATAATTGGGGGATGATTTTGATTGTTTTGTGGGATGGGATATCGTAGCCAGTCAGGTGTATTTTCACTGAAGGCGGGACACCCTACAAGAATCATCATCAAATTGTGCAAACCCGGCTCATTTAATGAAGGTTTAGCAGCAGTTAGGGCTTCAAAAGGGTGGGGATATATCAATCAAGCAGGCTAGTGGGCGATCGCCCCTAAGTTTCCGCTGTAGGCAGTTTTTCCGAAGGCTTAGCCGCTGTCAAGCGCAATGACAAATCTGGCTTAATAAATCAAGCTGGAAAGCTGGTCATTTAACAGGTTCGAGGTTCTGTTTAGGCTTTAAATTTGTTTAAACTCACATCTTGCACCATTCTCAAGAACAGGCAAGATGCCTGTTCCACAAAGAGTAGATTTTCTTGTGGAACAGGCATCTTGCCTGTTCATAAAAAGCTTATTGACAATGGTGCAACATCTCAGTTTAAATCTAGTTAACTTAACTCCCGCAGCCCAGAAGAGAGCGGCAAACCATCCTGAAATACCAGCAATTCTCCCGGCTTAATTTGCGTCCAAACTTCGTTATCAGTCAGCGGAAAAGTGGCAATAACAGCCACGCGATCGTCCTCGTTGGTCAATTCCCGAAAATCGACAGTTACATCTTCGTCGATCGAGTGAGCGCTAGCAAAAGGTGCTTGTCGCACAATATAATGCAGATTAGTAGAACAATGGGTGAACAAGTGTTCTCCATCAGAAAGTAAATAATTAAAAATTCCGTGTTCTGCCAAACTTTTAGTAATTTCCTCCAGTACCGGGTAAATTTCCGCTACAGCAGGCTTGCTTTGAGGAAAAGTGGAGCGCAGCTTTTCTAATATCAAACAAAAAGCTTTTTCGCTGTCAGTTTTGCCAACAGGTTTGTAAACTCCGGCACGTTCTGGATTAAAATTTTCCAGATTTCCATTGTGAGCGAAAACCCAATAGCGCCCCCAAAGTTCCCGAATAAAAGGGTGGCAGTTTTCCAAAGCAATTTCGCCTTGGGTAGCTTTGCGGATGTGAGCAATGACGTTAGTTGAATGAATGGGATAGCGACGCACTACTTCTGCAACCGGAGAAGCAATAGCAGGTTTAGAGTCTATAAAAAGGCGACATCCCAAACCTTCAAAGAAAGCAATTCCCCAACCGTCTTGATGAACGTCCGTTTTGCCACCTCTTGCAGAAAAACCCTCAAAAGAAAAGCAAATATCTGTTGGAACATTGCAGTTCATTCCCAGTAATTGGCACATAGCTTTTAAATCTCTGGAGTTTGAATGGATGTCGCAGCTATTGGCAGGTACAGATTTGCGATGATAGTATTATAGTATGAATTGATTTAGCCTAATAAAAAAAACACAATTATTTTGGATGGTTAACCATAATGCTACTTAAATTTTAAAAAATGCGTGAAGCCAAGCTATCCCGAACGCGCGTGCGAGCCCGTTGCGGTAGGGAATCGCCCAAAATTCAATCGCGTTCCCCGGAGAACAGTCTTCATCGTTCCATTTGTCCTGCAATTTTGTTAATTAAATTTATGTAAAATTCACTTTTGTGGGGGAAAGTCTGAAAGTTGTTTGATATCCTGCAAAACTATTTGAGGCTTCCCTTTGTACTGTTCTACCTTCCCACTGACATACACATATCCCCGTCCCAGACCCGCATAACGCTTCTCGATTAGCCGCTTCAAAGGAGCCATTTCATCAGTTTCCGCATCTGGTATCCACAAAGCTAATTTATGATACACCGAACCAGCATAAATTACAGCGCTGCCGCCGATCCTTTTAGTAATTCCCGCCTGCAAATCGCAGAAAATAGTAATAGATTTAGCTCTCTCAGAAGCAGCTAATATTTTCGGGTAGTCCAACCTCAAAGAAAGCGCTCCTGCGGTTGCTTCCGACAACCGAAACTCTTCAACAATCGAGCCTCGCATCGACCACCAAGGAAGTAAATTAGCATAGTTGCGAGAGGGAATTTTGGCATTGATAATCGGATTCCAAATCATCAGATTGTAAGCTTTTGCTGCCGATTCTCCCTCTGTCATTTGTCGGTGATACAATCGGGATCGCCCGTATTTGACGAAGTAGGGACTCCAGCCTTCTTCAATCAGTTTAAGATTGTAATTTTCTCCGTCTTTATGTACGTAACAGAGGAGACGCCCGTAGTTGTCGCGGTGTTTTTGTAGAGCTACTTCAACCGAATCGTCTGTATCAAATTCTATGTCAATTTGAGCAAGTCCGCCATCTGCTGTGGCGAAGTATTTTTTAGCCATTTCTGAAGCTGCTTTCCCCGCTGCAGTTACAGGTTTGGAACCTCCCGAATGACTTTCTTCTGTATCGACGCAAATCAGCCGCAGAGATTCGGTTTTGCCGTTGAGAGAAATTTTGATGCTGTCGCCATCAACTACTTTAGTTATTTGCAGGTTCGGAATTCTGGTTGCCATATTTTGAACCCTGTTGCACTTGAGATTTCATGCAGGTATCGCTTGGATTATACACGAGTTCGTTATCACTAGCAACTGTAATTTTTGTTGTTTGTATTAATATTTGTCAACAGTCGCGTATTTTATCAAGTCGGGGAAAAAATCTTGAAAATCTGATTCTAAGCGCTGATAGTTAGCTGTCAAATCTTCTATGCCGCTTGCCAAGTTATTTGTCCGCTTGATTCGGGCCGACATTCTTGTAAGAGTGATGCCGATTTCGGCAATTTCCTGATAAGATGAAAGCAAGTCGCGGGCAATTATTGTGGGCAGTACCCGCTGGAGAGAGTCAGGTAATATATCGCGGTTGTCTTGCAGGATTTTATAGACATCCTGAGAAAAATCCCGGAGGGGAATTTCTGAATATTCCAGCCAATTTTTAGCCAAGAAGTGGTCGTAAAACACGTCAATCAAAACTCCAGCAAACCTGCGTCTCTGGGAAGAAACAAGGCTTTTACTCGATCGCACTATTGCGTGAGAGTCCGTGTAGCTATCTACTTTGCGGTGCAAATCGATGCCCTTTCTAATTTCATCGGGATAAAGGTTGATTGCCGAACCTTTGACAAAATCTCCTAAGAGGTTGCCAATCAGGGATTCTGGCGTGCCTTTTGATAAGAATAGATGAGCCAAATAATTCATTGCTACAGTAAAAATATCTAAGATAGCATAAGCAGAAAGAGTAAGGTGCACGACCCGGCGCACCTTACTGCTATTAAGAACCTGCCCTGAAAAAAATCCCCCTACGCACCACCGCGCAACTTATCCAAAACCGTCCGGTCTTCCAAAGTCGAAGTATCCCCAGAAACCTCTTGTCCCGCCGCCAAAGAACGCAGCAATCGGCGCATAATCTTCCCGCTTCGCGTTTTCGGCAAAGCATCAGTAAATCGAATTTCGCCGGGACGGGCGATCGCCCCAATTTCCTTAACAACGTGCTGCTTCAATTCCTTAGCCAATTCATCGCTAGGTTGCTGCGAGTTGTCCAGCGTGACAAAAGCCACAATTTCCTCACCTTTAATCTCATCCGGTTTGCCAACAACCGCAGCTTCCGCCACCGCTGGATGCGATACCAAAGCTGACTCGACTTCCATTGTGCCAAGTCGGTGTCCGGCCACATTAATTACATCATCAACGCGACCCATTACCCAGAAATAACCGTCTTTGTCCTTGTGCGCGCCGTCCCCTGCAAAGTACACAAATTCGCCATCTTTCGGGTGTAAATATTCCCAATAAGTGCGGCGGAAACGATCGGGATCGTTGTAAAGTGTCCGCATCATTCCCGGCCAAGGATGTTTCACCACTAAATAACCGCCGCTTTCGTTAGTGACTGTTTCCCCATCTTGGTCAACAACATCGACCACAATTCCGGGGAACGGTAGGGTTGCAGAACCGGGTTTTGTAGGAATTGCACCGGGCAAAGCGGTAATCATAATTCCCCCGGTTTCTGTTTGCCACCAAGTATCAACGATCGGACAATTCGAGTGGCCAATTACGCGCTGATACCACATCCAAGCTTCGGGATTGATCGGTTCGCCAACGGTTCCTAACAATCGTAAAGATGACAAATTGCGCGCGTTGGGCAAGTGTTCGCCCATTTTCATAAAGGTGCGAATTGCGGTGGGTGCAGTGTAGAAAACGGTGACGCCGTATTTTTCAATTACATCCCAAAAACAGCCTGGATTAGAAGGGCGAGGAGCACCTTCATACATTAAAGTTGTTGCACCGTTGGACAGTGGCCCGTAGACTATGTAACTGTGTCCGGTAATCCAGCCGACATCAGCAGTACACCAGTAAACATCGGTATCTTGGAGGTCGAATATCCACTTGGTTGTCATGTGGGTATAAAGGTTATAACCACCGGTTGTATGGACGACACCTTTCGGTTTGCCGGTACTGCCACTGGTGTAGAGTACGAACAGCATATCTTCGCTGTCCATCGGTTCGGCGGGACAATTTGCCGATGCACCTTTTTGCAAATCGTGCCACCAATGATCGCGCCCTGGTTCCATGTCAATTTTCTGTTTGGTGCGCTGAACTACGAGAACGTTAGTAACGCTGGGTGTGGCATTATTTGCTAATGCTTTGTCTACTTGTGTTTTGAGGCCGACGGCGGTATCTTTGCGGAAGCCACCGTCAGCGGTGATGACGAGTTTTGCTTGGCCGTCGTTAAGTCGATCGCGCAAAGCTTCTGCACTAAAACCGCCAAAAACAACGCTGTGTACTGCACCGATTCTGGCACAGGCTAGCATGGCGATCGCAGCTTCGGGAATCATCGGCATATAAATGCCAACGCGATCGCCCTTTTGGACTCCCAATTGTTTGATGACGTTCGCCATTTGGCAGACTTCGCGGTGGAGTTGCGCGTAGGTGAGGGTGCGGGAATCTCCGGGTTCGCCTTCCCAAATCAGGGCGGCTTTATTTTTGCGCCAAGTGGTTAAGTGGCGATCGAGACAATTGTAAGAAATATTAATTTTACCGTTGACAAACCATTTAGCAAAAGGCGGTTGCCAGTCGAGCACGGTATCCCAGTTTTGGAACCAGTGCAATTCTTGGGCGGCGAGTTCTGCCCAGAAGGCTTGGGGGTCAGCTTTGGCTTTGTCGTAAAGGGCTTGGTACTCTTCTAGGCTTTTGATGTGAGCTTTTTGGGAGAATTCAGCGGGCGGCTGAAATAGCCGTTTTTCATGCAGAATTGATTCGATGGTATCTTGCGACATTGCTTTTAACTTTAACTTCGGTTAGTCTTTTTAACTATTGTTTGCATAAGTGGGGGCAAAAGTATGTTTATTTTCCTTAAGACTTTGGGGAATTTTGTAAATGTCGGATCTGCATGAGAAATTATAGCACTGGTAAATTGTAAATTCTATCTTCGTACTCATTCTCAAATGATGCTTCATAAATCAGAAGCAGTAGTTCAATATTTTGACCGATACTCAGCTTGGAATTCAGGAGAAAGATTCCGGGAATATGGCGGTTTTGCTCTAGATGATCTGTTAAATGAACAGGCATAGAGCGGCGGTTGTTGGTAACAAGAATGAAATTGTGGATTTCGCACCAAATAAGAATTTCTGGATCGAGAGTCCCTTTAGAAGGTGCTGTTAGTTCTCCCACTGCTAGAACAACCAGATCGGGATTGCGCCTGCGAATTTGGTTAACATACACAGGCTCGACATTTTCATCAAAGAGATACTGGATTGGCATCAGCTTTGCTCCTTGCCTCTCTTTCTGCTTTAAATTTGCGAAGTTTTTCTGTCACTGGAGGAGGATTACGAGTTTGTTCTTCTCGCATTTTTTCGCCCCACTCCAGCCATTCGGTTATGTATTTACCGACTGCTTCTTTGTTGTGCAGGTAGTACAAAATGGTCGCATAAACTTGTTCCAGGGTGAGCGATGTATAAATGTTAGCGATTTCTTCGGGAGTTCGAGCGCGAAACAGGTATTCATAAAGAATGGTTTCGATGCCGATCCGGGAACCTTTGAGCCGAATATCGTCAGGTCTTAGGAAGTTGAAATAGTCTTCTAGTTGCATTGCTGGTTCGGGGTGATATCTGGTAAGATTATATCACATGAATAAAACATTGTTTGGGTGTTATGATGTTAATAAAGACGACTTACGCCGGGGAGCAAGAAACCGGGTTTTTCGCCGAATCTGCTGCCTCCAATGCGTCTTTTCGTGAAAAACCCGGTTTTTAAACACTCGTGCCTAAGTCCTATTTTATTAGAATGCTTTTATAATCTAGTTTACTGGATAAGCCGATCGCACTAAAGCCATGAGCCAAAATTTAGAAGCAAGCCAACTTTCGCTAAATGACGTTCGCCACCTTCTCAAACTGGAAGAGCGAGAAGGAGACGCCTTCACCGATTTTTTCTCTCTGGAACCGCTGTCAGAATTAGAACAGCAGGAAATATTAAAAATTAGAACTGACTTTCGACGCTACTTATCCGCCGGAAAAGTTTCAGAAGAACTGGTTAAATTTTTAGTGCTTTCACCGTTAATGAGATTAGCAGGATTTTTTGATATTCCGATCGTGCTGACAATGGAAGATAGCATCCCCATCGAGGTTGAGGATGGGGATACTGTAATTAAAGGGCGCTTGGATGTCTTAGCCGTAAATCAGCCGGATGCAGAGCTCGCGGCGGCACAGTTTTGGATTTTGGTAGTGGAGGCGAAAAATAGTGCGATCGATCCTTGGGCCGGTTTGCCGCAATTGCTGACTTATGCTTATAAAAGTTTGCAGCAGCAATCGTCTGTGTGGGGATTGACGACGAATGGACGAAACTATCAGTTTGTGTATCTGACGCGCGGAAATCCTTGCACTTATCAGATTTTACCGGAATTGAGTTTGACTGACAGGGAGCGATCGCTCTTGTTGGCGCAAGTGTTGAAAGCGATTTGTAAGTTGCAGAATGTGCAGTTGCAGTTGGCTTAACAAGGGCGATCGCATCCGATGTTATTGTGACGGTGGAGTCCTGTACTCGATCGGTGGATTTGGCGGTTGTTGGGTATTTTGAGGGGTGATGTACGTTGTTGCTAACGGAATTAGGGCGATCGCGATCGGTACTACAACTTTCTCGATCGACCACTTGATGTTGGAATTGTCAGATTTTTTCACTTGATTTACCTTTTTAGCTGATGTAGTCTTGTTCTGGTGCAGCCGTTTTAAAGTTTTCATTTAGTTAATTCCAATCTCTACAATTTCGATAATAAACTAACTTTCTTACTATTATTTGCTTGACAAATAAATTCAACAAAGTTGTCAAGGGCCGGGGAATTACCAATTTTTTTGACAAGGGAGTTGAAGGGTTTGTGAAAAAATCTTCACAAATTAGCTGGTGTTTGTAAATTTGTGAAATTAAACTGGCTATCGGGGCTGAAGCTGACAACTGTGGTAAATTAGTAAGAGTGGTAGGTAAAGCGCTAAGGCAGGTATGCGGGTCATGAATCAAAAAGAGTTTGACGCCATTTATCCAAAAGAGCTAAACCGCATACAGCATAAGGTACTAGAGCTGTTTTTGCAAGGGAAGTCAGAGGACGCGATCGCTAAATCTATCAAACTTAATGATTCATCGGGTGTCAGATACCATATTTCAAATATCTGCGAATTATTTGGTTTTAAAAATGAACCGGGCGAACGCTTCCGACAGCGCGATCAATTAATCCCGCTATTTGCCAAGTATAAACCTGAATTAGTGAGCGATCAATTAATAAAACGTTCAGGAATCTCCTCTGACGATAGACAAGAATTGGATTTTTACTATGTAGAGCGTCATCCGATCGAATCTGAATGCTGTGATAAAATCTTGGAACATGGAGCAGTGATTCGGATTAAAGCACCTAAATATACGGGAAAAACTTTACTATTGAACCAAATTATCGAGCGTGCTAAACGTCATAATTATCAAGCCGTTACTTTGGATTTTAACCAAGCAAGTAGTAGTGTTTTCTCAAGTTATGAGGAATTACTAAAATGGCTGTGTAAACGAGTTGGTAGAGGTTTGGGTTTAGAAAACAAATTAGCTGAATATTGGGATAGCGATGAGTTTGACGAACACACGAACACTCAAACCTACTTTGAGGACTATTTGTTAAAAAATCCGACTCAACCTTTGGTACTGGCTTTTAAAAATGTCGATCGGGTTTTTGAGCAAGAATCTTTCCGAATTGATTTTTGTGAATTATTGAGATGTTGGAGTCAACTGCACCTTGAGGGAAATCAATTTGCTGAACTTTGGAAAAAATTGCGGTTGATCATTGTTCACTCAACCAATGTTTACGGTTCCTTAGATATCAACTACTCTCCTCTTAGCGGTGTGGGTTTAACTAAAACTTTACTCGATTTCACTCCCGCTCAAGTTGATTATTTAGCAAATTGCTATCAACTTCAGGGGTTAAATTCAGGTATATTTAAGGAATTTAGGAAAATTTTTGGCGGACATCCTTATCTGATCCAAGAAGCTTTTGGTTTTCTCCAAAAAGAGCAATGTTCCCTCGATAGACTTTTGGAAATTGCTGCTACAGAAGCAAGTCCATTTATCAATCATTTACGAGAACAGTTGGAAGAACTCCGTAAAAATCCTCAACTAGAAACTGCTTACTATCAAGTTGTCAATGAAACACAGCCCGTGCGACTTGACACCAACGCAACTTTTAAATTGCAAGGTATGGGATTGGTGCTGGTCGATCTAAATGATTGTTGGCCTCGGTGCGATTTGTATCGGCAATATTTTTCCGATCGCCTAAATCCCAATTAATGGAGGGAACAAATGACTTACAAATATATTTGTGAAGCTACTTTGGGCGTTGATACCCAAACTTATGTCAAGCGAGAAGCTGACGAACAACTGTATGAAGAACTGAAAAAAGGTAAGTTTTGTTATGTTTTCAATTCGCGCAAAACAGGTAAATCTAGCTTGCGGGTACAAGTGATGAATCGCCTAAAACAAGAGGGAATAGCTTGTGTTGAAATAGATTTTTCTGGAAAGGGAACTCAGTTAACTACGCCGGAAAAGTGGTACAACAGTATTTTGTTAAATCTCAATCGCAAATTATCGCTGGATGTCAATCTAAAACATTGGTTGAGCGAGTGTGATTGGCTGTCACCGCAGGATCGTTTGGCAGAGTTTATCGATTCTATCCTCCTGAAACGCATTTCTCAAAACATTGTAATTTTTATTGATGAAATTGATAGCGTTCTTAGTTTGAATTTTCCGACTGATGACTTTTTTGCTTATATTCGTGCTTGTCACAATCAAGGTCAAAGCGGTGAAAATCTTGCTTATCAACGCTTAACATTTTGTCTGTTGGGCGTCGCAACACCTTCAGATTTGATTCAAGATAAAAAACGCACGCCATTTAATATCGGTCAAGCTATTGAATTAAAAGGTTTTACTCAGGAACAAGCTGCACCTTTAGCGAAAGGCTTAGAAGGAAAAGTCCAGCGTCCGATTCAGGTTTTAAATGAGATTTTAGACTGGACGGGCGGACAGCCTTTTTTGACTCAAAAACTTTGTAAAATTGTCCTAGAACAAGCAGAAACCAGAAATCCTGACATTGCCGAACTGGTACAAGCTTACATTATTAACAATTGGGAAGAGAACGACAATCCCGAACACCTCGGAACAATTCGCGATCGCATCCTCAGCAACCAACAGCGTACCAGCCAACTCCTCGGCATCTATCAGCAAATTATTACCCCCCCTAACCCCCCCTTGCTAAGGGGGGGGAAAGATAGCACTAATTCTTCTTTAGTAAGGGGTGAGAAAGATAGCTCTAATCCTCCGTTAGCAGAGGAGGAAAAAGACAATCTTACTCCCCCCCTTGCTAAGGGGGGGCTGGGGGGGGTAGCCGCTGATAACAGTCCCGACCAAATCGAGTTACAGTTATCGGGGTTAGTTGTTAAAAAATACGGTCAACTGCAAGTTTACAACCGTATTTATCTAGAAATATTTAACCTCGATTGGGTACAGCAAGAATTAGCAAAACTCCGCCCCTACCAGGAAAACTTCGCCGCTTGGATAGCCTCAAATCGTCAAGATACTTCCCGACTGTTGCGCGGCCAAGCGTTGGATGATGCGTTGCAGTGGAAAGTGGGGAAACGTTTGAGCGATGAGGATAATGATTTTTTAGATGCCAGTCAAGCTGATGACCGGCAAGAACTGACGAGATATAATCAGTTATTAAAAGCAACCCGCAGACAAGTTAGAGAAATTATCACCATTGAAGAAGCTGGACACTATGCGTTAAATCTTTTTCAGTCAGAAGGCAAACAAAGAGAAGCCTTGCGGGAAGCTATCAAAGCAGGAGAAAATTTAAAGAAGTGGATACCAGATAATCCTCCGCTTTCGGAATATCCCACTATCAGTCCTTTGTTAACCTTGCAGGTAATTATTGCTCAAATCCGCGAACGGCGTGTACTTGTCGGACATAACAACTCAGTAACAAGCGTTAGTTTTAGCCCAATAGGAGACGCGATTGCCACTACCTCAGATGACGGCACCGCCAAATTGTGGGATTTCCAGGGCAACTGCTTGATGACTTTCGCCGGACATAATGACTCTGTATTAAGTGCCAGTTTTAGTCCGAATGGAGAAATGCTCGCTACTGCCTCAGATGAACGCACCGCCAAATTGTGGGACTTGCAGGGCAACTGCTTAAAAACTTTCACCGGACATCGTGACTGGGTAACAAGTGTTAGTTTTAGCCCGATAGGAGATGCACTTGCCACTACTTCAAGAGATAACACCGCGAAATTATGGGATTTCGAGGGCAATTGCTTGGTGACTTTTATCGGACATTATGACTCGGTAACAAGTGTTAGTTTTAGCCCGATAGGAAATGCACTCGCCACTACATCAAGAGATAATACCGCGAAATTATGGGATTTGCAAGGCAACTGCTTGGTAACATTTACCGGACATAATCGTTTAGTAAATAGTGTCAGTTTTAGTCCGAATGGAGATGCGATCGCCACCGCTTCATCTGACGACACTGCCAAATTGTGGAACTTGCAGGGCAACTGCTTGGTAACATTCACCGGACATAATAACTCAGTAAATAGTGTCAGTTTTAGCCCAAACGGAGATGCGATCGCCACCGCTTCATCTGACGACACTGCCAAATTGTGGAACTTGCAGGGCAACTGCTCGGTCACTTTCACCGGACATAATGACTCGGTAACAAGCGTTAGTTTTAGCCCAAATGGGGATGCGATCGCTACTGCCTCCAATGACAATACAGCCAAATTATGGCATTTGCAGGGCAACTGCTGGATTACTTTCGCTGGAGATAATTATAGGATGAATGGTGTTAATTTTAGTCGCAGTCAAGATACATTTGGCACCGCCTCAAGCGACAAAACCGCTAAAATCTCGGACTTGCAAGGCGAGCCTTGGGTGACTTTACCCGGAAATAATTACTCGATAAATTGTGTCTGTTTTAGTCACACTAAAGATTTACTGGCTACTGCCTCCAGAGACGGTACGACAAAATTGTGGGACTTGCAAGGCAACTGTTTGGCGACTTTTTCGGGACATAATTACTCGGTAAATAGTGTATGTTTTAGCCCCATTGATAATGCGATTGCCATCGCCTCAGATGACAAAACAGCCAAATTGTGGGACTTGCAGGGTAACTGCTTGGTAACATTCACCGGACATAATAACTCGGTAACAAGTGTCAGTTTTAGCCCGACTGGAAATGCGCTCGCTACTGCCTCAGATGACGGCACAGTCAAATTGTGGGACTTGCAGGGCAACTGCTTGGTAACATTCACCGGACATAATAACTCGGTAACAAGTGTCAGTTTTAGCCCGACTGGAAATGCGCTCGCTACTGCCTCAGATGACGGCACAGCCAAATTGTGGGACTTGCAGGGCAACTGCTTGGTAACATTCACCGGACATAATAACTCGGTAACAAGTGTCAGTTTTAGCCCGACTGGAAATGCGCTCGCTACTGCCTCATATGACAACACCGCGAAATTGTGGGACTTGCAGGGCAACTGCTTGGTAACATTCACCGGACATCATGGCTCGGTAAATACTGTCAGTTTTAGCCCCACAGGAGATGCGATCGCCACTGCCTCAATTGACGGCACTGCCAAATTGTGGGACTTGCAGGGGAATTTACTGGCTGACTTTAGCGGATATAAAGGCAATTTATTCAAAGGTGAGGCTGATTTTGTGGAGGTGAAAAGTCCGATTTATAGTATTTGTTTTAGTCGGGACGGGAAGTTTTTGATAACGGGTTCGCGGGATGGAAACGTGCGGTTGTGGCCGGTGGAAAGTTTGGATGAGTTGTTGGCGAGTGGGAGGGAATGGCTTGGTGAGAAAATTTAACCGCTGATGCACGCGGATGATTTGAATTTAGCAACGATTTTACGATTCTTTTTCACTTGTTCAAACTGCTATTAGCTTTACCCACTTTAGACACCAGAATTATTGAATTATTCTGGTATCTAGCAGACTACAAGCCGGAAATTTAAAAGTCAAGATTTATTAAGATTTTACAAAAAAGCGATGACAAATCACAAATCATGTATCTAAAATAAGAGACAATTTGACCCGGAAACTGAAGGTAAGAAAATGTCTGAACTTAGACAAAATCTAATTACCAGAGATTGGGTAATCATCGCCACCGAACGGGCGACAAGACCGGATCAATTCGCCAACAAAAAAAAGTGGACAGCAGCAGTGCCACCGCACCGCGCCGATTGCCCGTTTTGTGTGGGAAATGAGGAAGACGGAACCTTAGAAACTTGCCGTTTGGGCGATCGCGCTGACTGGAAAGTAAGGGCAATTTATAACAAATATCCCGCCCTCTCCCCGACAGCAAAATGGATGAGGATATCATCGGGAATTCACCGCACGATGGCGGGAATCGGCGTTCACGAAGTAATTGTCGAACACCCGCGACACGATTTGACGACAGCTTTGTTGAGTGTTGAAGAAGTTGCAAATATACTTTTAGTATACCGCCAGCGCTATGTAGAAATTAGAAAAAATCCCCACATTGAAACAATTATTATCTTCAAAAATCACGGAGAAACTGCCGGAACTTCTCTCGAACACCCGCACTCGCAGATAGCAGCGACGCCGGTTGTACCCAGCCAATTTCGCAGCCGCATCGACGAAGCTATTAGATATTTTGATGACACGGGAGAATGTCTGTTTTGCCGGACTTTGGAAGATGAATTAGCGGCGAGAGAAAGAGTGATTTGTGAGAGTGAACATTTTGTGGCTTTTATCCCTTACGCTGCACTTTCACCGTTTCACACTTGGATTTTTCCGCGTCGGCATTCCTCTTCCTTTGATGAAATTACTGATGCGGAAGTTACGGCTCTTGCTGATACTTTGAAAACTGTACTAGCTAAGCTTTATTACGGATTGAACAATCCTGATTACAACTATAATATTCGATCGGCACCGATCGCCGAAGGGGGAACAAAATACTTTCACTGGTATATCGCAATTATTCCCAGAGTCACCAAGCAAGCTGGATTTGAGCTGGGCAGCGGGATGTTTATCAATACTGCTTTGCCCGAAGAAAGTGCGGCGTTTTTGCGATCGATCGAAATTCCTAGCGACAGTAATTTTCCCCACATCTAAAGTATTCTAGATCACAATAGGTCAAATTTACTTCAAATTGGGGTGAAAATGCACGCAGCTACTCCCAGTTGCGAGTCTGCGTTGGGGGAGGAAACTGATATTATTGGAGATTTGATATTTGAGATTAAAGAAGTAGGAATAACGCATGATCTAAGGGTTTAGATCATCGGCCTAAAGTTGGATTCTTTTTTTAAACTGGTATAACTTACGCTCTAAATTTATGAACGTACAAATACTTATGGATGTTACCAACCTCACAATAAACTTTCGACATACTGCCAGCCGTCGTCGCTAAAAGTAGCTCTCAACATATCTCTAATTTTGGCATCGATCGATAAGAGTCCCTCGCCAGAGTCGCCATTTTCGCCGATTTCGCAACTCTCATCAGACAAATGTTCTTGAATGTTGGCCAGAGTATCGGCGAAATTAGCCAGAAAATAATGTTCGTGTACCCACGCTGTGGGATCTGGTATTGCTGCACTCCCAAAAGCTCGATCGACTAAATCTTTTTTGGCAACATCGTCAGTCTGGTTTTTCATGTTGAGTTCGATTTAGGTAGAACTGGTAACTTATCCATTTTAAGCTTAATTGTCCACAGGAACGCGATCCTGATCGACCACAGCAGTGACAAATTTGTGTAGTTTGTGCGATCGCGATCCTAATTTTTTGGTCCCTCGCGTGTTATCATTTTATATCACACTCCGTGACCAATAATTTTCACCTCCGGCAAAATACACTTGGGCATCATTCCGTGAACTCCTTTTTGAGGATTGTTGACAGCCTGCGTAATCCGAAAATTTACCGCGATGGAACACAAAACATAAGCATCTTCCTCTTGGAAACCTGCAAACTTTTGCAGCCAATAAACCGTCTGTTTTAGCGCCATCTCAAACGCTTCATCTAATGTTCTACCAAATCCCATAATCACAATATGAGTGGGCGTTTCTGCAAACGGAAATATCCGAAAAAAATCCTTGCGTAAGATAATTTTAATAGTCCCGTTCATCGAAGTTTCTATAGCAGTACCGTCAACTTCACCATCTCCTTGTGCCGAATGTCCGTCGCCGATGGACAGTAAACCGCCCCGCAGAAAAACAGGTAAAAATAACCGCGTTCCTGCTTGGAGTTCCTGATTGTCCAGATTGCCGCCGTAGCGCTCTGGAGGAATAGAAGAACGGTTGATTTCTGAATTTGCAACGCCGATAATTCCAAAAAAAGGATGCAAGGGAATCGCAAGGCGGCTACCTGGGGGAAATTCAGCAGTTTTTTGCTGTAAATCTAGCGGAATAAACCGCAATTTAGGTTCGGGAAAATAATCAGGTAATGCTCCCCATCCGGCGCGAATTGCATTAAATCCTACTGGCAAACTTGGGTAAACATCCTCAATGTGAATTTCTAAAACGTCTCCCGGTTCGGCATTGTTAACATAAATCGGGCCTGTCAGCAAGTGGGGCCCAGGGCCAACTTTGCGGTTGGGAGGCAAATTATGACAAATATCTAAAAATTCGGGGGTGAGAAATTCCGGCGGCGCTTTGTCAGCAACATAATATCCTGAATAGGTTTCGATGTCGATGCGATCGCCCGAATCCACCCTTAAAGCAGGTTCGATATTCGGAGAGAAACCGCCCAAGTGTACGGTTTTGCAGTTAGCCTTGAGAAGGTGGCGAGTCATGGGATTTTAGATTTTAGATTTTAGATTTTAGATTGAAGTAAGGGTGTTAAGAATGTTATATCGCAAGTCTCAAGCATTTTTGAGAAAGATTTTTTTTAATGAACCGCAGAGGGCGCAGAGGGCGCAGAGAAAGAGAATGGAGAGTTCAGAAGATGTGAAAAAATGGTTGAACTTTGTTAGATGTGAGATATTTTACAAAGTTTTTAACTTTTTGATAACCTTGGTAGTTTAAAATTCCCAGTCGAGAATCTAAAATCGATTGCTGTTTTTTCTTCAGACTAATAACTAATAACTAATGACTAATGTTGACACCATTGCCCGCTCAATTAAAAAATTCTAGAGATTTGCCCCGCAATCCCTGGTTTTTTGCTGTTTTGATTTTGATTGTCCTACTGCTAGGTTTTATGATGCCATCTTACCTCAACGAACCTCAGCTTTTAACCGATCCGTTTCTGCAACTCCCAACAGTAAACTCGGTGCGAGTTGTCTGGTTTACCGAGTTTGGCGGTACTCGCAACACTGTTACTTACGGCGAAAATTTGAATCAAGTTGTGACGGCAAATACTACTAAGCTAAGCCGCACTCGCGAAGACAAAGACTCGCGCATCTCCGATGAAATGAAACAAAGCATAATTGACAGTAATCCAATTGTCCGCGACATCTGGCGCCACGAAGCAGAAGTCCCCAATTTAATGCCCGGTGTTCCCATTCCTTATCGAGTCACTAGCGAAAGGAAAGACGGCGCATCTGTCAGCAGCAAAGTTTTCACTCTTTCTCCGAAACCAGCACCAGGAAGTCCGCTCAAAATCCTCCTCACTTCCGACCATCAATTGATGCCGATGACAGCAGCAAATCTCCAGAAAGTAGCCGAAACAATTGGGAGAGTTGACGCGGTTTTCATGGCTGGGGATTTAATTAATATACCCGATCGCGCTTCCGAATGGTTTGACGACGACCGAGGCCGCGCCTTCTTTCCCGCTATGCAAGGGCGCGCATTTTCCGAACTCGACAAAAACGGCATCAAAACCGTTTACAGCGGCGGCGAACTGATCCAACACGCGCCTTTATTTCCCGCCCTTGGCAATCACGAAATCATGGGTCGCTTTGCAACCAACAGCAAACTCAATGACCAATTTAATGATCCTTTTCCCCGCGCGGCTGCTGATAAAATATACGCTCAACGTGCTGCATCTTTGAATCCTAGTAATGACTCTTCTGTGCGGGAAATATGGCTAAAAAACAATAGTTTTAATAGCGATACCTATAACGAAATTTTCAATTTACCGGGAGGCAAAAATTACTATGCTGTGACTTTTGGGGACGTGCGGTTAGTGACTTTATACGTTGCGAATATCTGGCGGACTCCGAATTTAGATCCGGGTGCGAGAGGCAGGTATCGGGAACGAGACGAAGATTTTAATAATCCCGAAAAATGGGGATACGGACAGCATATTTTTGAGCCGATTGTCAAGGGTAGCGCTCAATATACTTGGCTGCAACAAGAGTTAAAGAGTGCGGAATTCCAGCAGGCAAAATATAAAATTGTGATGTTTCACTACCCGCCGCATTCCCTGGGTGACAATATTGTACCTGCTTATACTGACCCAGTGCAAATAGTCGATCGCGCTCTCGATGGCGAGATTAAAATGGTGCGTTACGAGTATCCGAAACAGCAAGATTATCTGATTCGGGATGTAGTGTCGCTGCTAGAAACAGCCGGGGTGCAATTGGTATTTTACGGACATTCGCACTTGTGGAATCGATTTGTCAGTTCCAGCGGAATGCACTTTTTGGAGACTTCTAATGTTGGCAACAGCTACGGTGCTTTTGTGGGGGAAAAGCGCCGATTTGTGCCGCCGGCATATCGGGAAGATTACAGCGCTATTGGAGACCCGAACGGATTGGAACCTGTGGTGCCGACTGTTGCGCCTTTGTTGGGGAAAGATGGGCGGCCACTGCCGTATATTGATAGTAATGATATTACGGCTTTTACTATTTTTGATACGGGGGAGGGTACGGTTAGCAGCTACTATTTTGATACGCGGAAACCGGAGTCGGAGGTGGTGAAGTTTGATGAGTTTAAGTGCGAAAGGTAAGGGCACGGCATTGCCGTGTCCCTACAGATATCGGAGTCAACTGAGATGTTACACTATTCTCAATTACCTGTTTATTAGCAACGGGCAAGATGCCCGTTCCACAAAACTCAATTTTATTGTGGAACAGGCATCTTGCCTGTTCTTAACCATGGTGCAAGATGTAAGATTAAACCTTGTCTTTAGCCGGTGGAACCAAACCAGTTTTATTCAAACCTGCATCAATCTGCCTGAGCAATTTAAAATCGTCTTCGGGTAAGGAATTAACAGGCGAGTGTTTTTCCAGAAACGAGAATGCTTGGCGAAATTCACGCGGCCGAGAGTCGATCGCACTATCGAAGTGACAGGGTACAATCCTTTGAAAGTCCCAACTCGCCACTTTATCCACCCAATCGAGAGTTTCCCTCGGCGCGCGGTTGAGAATCAAAGTCTGCAAAATCGGCGCCACAAACAACCGCCCTCCTCCCCGCAAAGCCTCAAACGATCGCACCCAATCAGTTTTCCACTTGAACGGATACAACCCGAAATAAGCTTTCCTAGAGCGTTCTGGCGCTTGGCGCGCGCTGGCAAATACCTCCGACCACGGCGGCACTTCCAGCACGCTGGGGCTAAAATACATGGCAAATAAGGCGATTCTCTGCCACCCTTTGCGCCGATTTTCGTGGGTGTCTGCCACCGTGTCCGAGGCGCTGTCTTTGGCGTGAAACAGCAGCGGGTACGAGTCGAGTTGGACGATCGCGGGCGGATTTTCGGGAATGGAAACCACGGAATCTGTTAGCATCAGCGTGCGCGATCGCCTGTGAAATAACGCAACTTCAGCAAATCTGCCCAAACCGAGGTCGAGGGGGCCGAGAATTGCCCAGTCAAATTGATCGGCTAACGGCGTGTTGCTGCTGTCAAAGGGGAGTACAGAGGTGCGTTTGGCGGGCAAACCCAGCCAACTCAGCGGCAAATTCACGGGAAAACTCCACTGCTGCGGGGCGACAAACACCTGCGCTTCGGGAAAACACCTCGCAAAGGGGCCGACAAAAACTTTGTGCTCGATGCCGGAAACCGTTGTCAGCAGGATGTACTTCACCTCGCCGTGCTCTGCTACTAACTCTTTTACCAAGCGGATGCACTCAGGAGTCGGTGCCACGGGGGCGTAGACGAGAAGGCCTTCGGGTTCTAGTTTAATTACTGTCATCCTAATCGGAACGACAACGTAAAAAATGCCTTGTAGTTGGTCAAAAGTCCAGATTGTATCTTTAACTATTTCCTTGCGGATGGTGCGCCGCTTGCTGTAGGGATAGAGGGGGACGACTGGCCAGAAGGCCCAAGAATAGTCCCTAGAATCAATCTGTGCTGATGTTGGTATGCCTTCGCCCTCTGCCACTGGTGCGACTCCTTGCCGATTTTTTTGTACGTGCGTGCGATCGAACTATTGTTAGTTATAGATTAAGTTATCGTCTTTATCAATCGGCTGTTGAAACCGCTGCATCGAGTCAAACGAAGTCTGTCTCTGCGGACTAAGAGATCGAGAATGAATTTTTAGCTGACTTGTCCTGATACAATGATAAGCTCGCAAAAATTTCTCAACTTAGTAGATATGACTCAAAACTACCGCATCACTCTTTTACCAGGAGACGGCATCGGCCCTGAAATTATCGCTGTGGCGGTAGATGTCCTGAAACTTGTCGGCCAACAATTGGACATCGGCTTTGAATTTCAAGAAGCTTTAATGGGCGGTGCTGCTATTGATGCAACAGGCAATCCGCTACCCGAAGAAACACTGGAAAAATGCCGGAACTGCGATGCCGTATTGTTGGCAGCAATTGGCGGTTACAAGTGGGATAATTTGCCCCGCGAACAGCGGCCGGAAACGGGATTATTAGGACTGCGCGCCGGATTGGGATTGTTTGCAAATTTGCGTCCGGCGACTATTTTACCGCAGTTGGTTGATGCTTCTAGTTTGAAACGGGAAGTTGTCGAAGGCGTGGATATTATGGTCATCCGCGAACTCACAGGCGGCATTTATTTCGGCAAACCGAAAGGTATTTTTGAGACGGAAACAGGCGAAAAACGCGGTGTCAATACGATGGCTTACACCGAGTCGGAAATTGACAGAATCGGGCGAGTCGCTTTTGAGACGGCCAGGAAGCGCGGGAAAAGGCTGTGTTCCGTGGATAAAGCGAATGTTTTGGATGTTTCGCAACTGTGGCGCGATCGTATTATTGCCCTTTCTTCAGAATACCCTGATGTTGAACTTTCTCACCTCTACGTTGACAACGCAGCCATGCAGTTAATTCGCTGGCCCAAACAGTTCGATACAATTGTCACCGGCAATTTATTCGGCGACATTCTTTCCGATGCGGCAGCGATGCTAACTGGTAGTATTGGGATGCTGCCTTCTGCGAGTTTGGGAGCAAGCGGGCCGGGAGTTTTTGAACCCGTGCACGGTTCCGCACCCGACATCGCCGGACAAGATAAAGCAAATCCCATCGCCCAAGTTTTAAGCGCGGCAATGATGCTGCGCTACGCCTTAAATCAGCCGGAAGCTGCTAATAAAATTGAGCAAGCAGTTGTCGAAGTTTTGGATCGAGGTTATCGCACTGGTGATATCATGTCGGAAGGTATGAAACTCGTCGGCTGTCGGGCAATGGGCGATGCTTTAATTGAAGTTTTGCAAGGTTGATTTATTTACCTTTACTCGTTCCCAGGCTCTGCCTGGTAACGCATTTGAGGAGGCTCTGCCTCCATTAAAACAAAGCAAACGAGACATAAAGTTGGAGGCAGAGCCTCCGGGTATTAATTACCAGGCAGAGCCTGGTAACTAGAAATTTTATAATTTAATGTGCCGCTGTCAAAAGATTGAATTGCTCGGTATCAATGCGATTTGCTCGATACAAAACTTCAGCTATTTCCGAAAGCGCTAACACAGAATGTGCGCGATAACCGTTGGCCTGCATCTTATCTTTGACTCCCTGTTCGTGGTCGATTAATACCACGATATCTTCCACATTCAATCCAGCCGATTTTAACTTAGCCGCGCCTTCCATCACGCTTTTGCCGCTAATCAAAATATCATCGACTACGACAATCGTTTCTCCTGCCTGAAAATGCCCCTCAATCAATTTGCCCGCCCCGTAAGTTTTCACCTCCTTGCGCGGGAAAATCATCGGGCGTTCCATCCGCAATGCTAAACCCGTTGCTGTGGGTAAAGAACCGTAGGGAATTCCCGCAATGCGATCGAATTTTAAATCCTTGAGAATGTCTGCATAAGCGCTGACAATTTGGTGGAAAATCTGCGGAATAGAAATTATTTTCCGCAAGTCGATGTAATATGGAAATACGGCCCCCGATGCTTGTACGTGGTCGCCAAAAACTACGCAGCCGATGTCATAAAGTTGCAAGATTAAATCGCGGTGAGGTTCCGGTTGCAAAAAGCAAACATCGGGCAGCCACAATTCGCAAGTGGGACTACCTTCGATCGCCCGCAGCCTCTGTTTATTAATACTATCCCGCAATTTCTCAATTTCTTGGCGCGGCTCTTTCCCCGCTAATAAACTTGGGGGGACTGGCAGCAATAAATCTTCACCATTCTTGCTTAAACCGGCCGCCAGCAGTTGTGCGAGGTCGTTTTCTTCTGTGAGGTCATTTTCTGCGGCGATGTCTCCTTCGACTAAAATTAGGCGTTCAGGAGCCTCTTTGCGGATGCGGGCTAACATATCCGGCATTACTCCTACTTCTAAACCGAGTTTTTCGGGAGTTCCCCAAGTTTGAGAGAGTCGGACTAATTGCAAGTAAAAAGGGTTGTTTGGCGTCGGATATTCTTGCAAAGCAGCCCCTGACGGGTTGGCGGTGGCACAGAGGACAAAAACAGTTTTTCCTGCGTATAACAAAAAAGGCGCTACTTGGTCGAATCCGGCATAGGGACTTAAGGTAATAGCGTCAACTCGCCAGTCTTGAAATACTATTTTGGCAAAGACTGTGCTGGTGTTTAAATCGCAGTGTTTGGCATCTAAAATTACTGGCAGGTGAGGGGGAATAATTGTTAAAATTTCTTGCAGCAATGCCCAACCGGGAATACCGAGAGATTGGTAAAAACCGAGGGTGATTTTGCAGGCACAGATTAAATCGGCTGTTTGGTCGATCGCACTTTTTAGCTTTGACAACAAATCAGTTACATAAACTTGAGTCTCTTCCCCAGTCATGGAAACCTGCGGGGGCAAGGTTTCCGGGTCGGGGTCGAGGGCTAAATACAGCAAACTTTGATTGGTTTCAACAGCGGCTAACAGTTTATCGAAAAAGTTGGTTCGATCCGTCATAATTTGTTAGGAAGGTAAGGGAAATTAAAAAAAATGCAGCTCAAAGTGAGAGGGGTGTTGTGCCGGAAGAAACCGATCCCCGTTGAAATTGAAAGTAAGAATCTTTTAAGATTGTAGAATGTAAAGAGCAGGAAATCTGTAACTTTGGGAGCAGTTTTATGAGGAATGATTTTCGGGTTGGCTACACCGGTGATTGCACCTAACCTGCAGCAAATCAATTAGTTGCGGTAAACTAACCAGTGTCCGGGCGGCGATTTGATCGGCCTTCGCCTGCGGTACGCGAGTTTAGCAAATGCGAATTTGCAAGGGGCAGATTTGAGATCAGCAAATTTTAGGCAAGCAAATTTATCCGGGGCAAATTTGAGCGAGGCTTCTTAGCGGCAAGCTAATTTACAAGGTACTAATTTTACTCAAGCTAATTTAATCCAGAGCCCGTTTGAGGGGGCTAATCTAAAAAATGCTACCGTTGCAGGTGTTATTTGGGTTGACGGTAGTATTAAATAGATGCAGAAGCTAAAGCAATGCCCGCCTTATATTAGGGATAGTAATAAATGATCGGTACGATCGACTTTACGATTTGGGACGAGTTGCTGCAACGCTACGTTGACGATTTCGGCCGCGTCAATTATCGGGGCTGGAAAGCTGAGGGGGCTGATGTTTTGAGGGCGTGGCTGGAAAGTTTGGCCGATGTCGATTTGGCGGATGGTAGTGATGCGGATGCGCGGCTGGCGTTGTGGCTGAATGCGTATAATGCGATCGCAATTTCTCAAGTTCTGGAAGTATATCCGATCGCGTCCATCCGTCCCAAAGTTTTGGGAATTCCCAACTGGCTGAGTTTTTTGGATTTTTTCACTCGTTCAAGTTCGATTATTGGCGGCAAAAAGTACAGTCTCAATCAAATCGAACACGCAATATTGCGGCCGGAATTTGCCGAACCGCGCATCCATTTTGCATTAGTTTGCGCTTCTGTCGGGTGCCCGCTGCTGCGCCGGGGGGCTTATTTCCCCGAGTCGGTACGGACTCAACTAGAAGCGGATGCGAGGCGTTTTATTCACAATTCTGATAAGGTGCGATATGATGCCGAGAAAAAGACGCTTTATTTGAGCAAGATTTTTAAGTGGTACGGCGAGGATTTTGTAAAAGCGGCGGGTTCGGTGGCTGAGTATGTGGGCGGTTATTTGGGGCCAGAGGCTGCTGTGAGTGATGGATGGGCGATCGTTTTTTTGCCTTACGACTGGAATTTGAATCGGGTTGATGGATAAAATTTGCGCCTAGGGGTAGGTGTTTTTTTGAGGGAGTAATTTTTTTCGGCTGTCGTTACCCCTTCAAATTGCCAGATTCAACAGGGCGATCGGATGACTCCGAGGCAACGGGGCGATCGGACGGCTGACACTCGCACTCGCACCGCTGGCAAGGTGGCAAGGGTTCAAAATGCAGCATCTAGTGCGGTCTATAGGGTTTTGGGGTGATTGGATGGCCTGAATGGTCAAAGCTGCTTAAATCGCACCAAAGGCAAGGTCTAGCGCTGTTGGTAGGGGTTGCAAGGTTGGTAAGTTTGGCGATCGTCTCGCTGCTACGGCTCGCAGCAGTCAGTCGGAGCGGTTGCATGATTCGTATCGTTAACATATCGAATAGATATTTTTCAGTTATTCTAAATAAGAATAATGTGTTTTATACCTGTGAAAACGAGTTAAAATTAAGGTGTAAAATAAAAATATGAACTTATGAAAATAAAACTTTCAGATAAAGACCTACTAGGAATAGCTCGAATAAAGATGCTAGAGAAAAAGTGTAAAAGGCTTAAAAAGTGTAAAAGAACTTCTTATAGAATTGCTGGGCTAGCTAGCAAAATATTATCAAGTAAAAAATCTTCTAAGCTTGCTAAAGCTATTGCTGGCGCTGCACTTTCTTTAAGAGGAGAGTGTTAGAACTACGACTATAAACTTTGATGATTTCAAGTTTATTTTCAAAGTAAAAAACCATAATCTAATATCTAAGTAAGTGAATGCCTCTCATTATTGGAGGGGCATTTTTATTGGTTGTTATGATCGATTGCAAGCTTGCCACGGTCTAGCGGATCGCACTGTCGGAGCGTGTCGGAGCGGTGACGGTCTAGTTTTTTTTTTGCTTTAGACTTGCACGTTACAACAGCACACTTTTTTAAAAACTGGTAGAGGTGAGATCGGTGGCACTGAGAGAGCGTGGTGAGTGCTGTGAGACACAGAAAACCCGTCACTGTCGGAGAGTAGCGGGTTTTATATAGGTTGACATAATTTTATTTTTGGGGTTATTACAGTTGGTGCTAATCCAATTGTTATAAAGTATACTTGATTTATTGATTCTTTGCGGAAGGGAAGAGCTATGGATGATTTCAAAGTTGTTGGTGCTATTACCAGTGCAGCGGCAGCTACTGGAACAGGTTCTGTGACAATTGCTACACTTACTTCTTCGGCTCCTGGGATTCTTGGAGTTCTCGGGTTTACCACAACTACAACAGTAGCTTTGCCTATAGCTGGTATTGTGGCAGTAACAGGGTTAATAACTTTTGGTGTTTACAAAGGATTAGAGATTGCCCGCCAGCAATCAGAATCTCAGTAATAGTGCTATTTTAAAAACCTGTTATGCAGAGTAAACCTTACCCTGCCACCTTGTCGTAACAGTCTCTAGCGCTAGGCTGGGATATACCCGTTTCTTCGCCTAGCTTTTTCCCCGGTCGGAGCTGTGAGAGCGCGGTGGTAAATTGTTAGCCCACTGGCACTAAACAAACTATTTCGTAGGTGGTTTATTTGGGGCTTGTGGTTTATTTGGGGCTTGTAGTTTACTTGGGGCTTGTAGTTTACTTGGGGCTTGTGGTTGATTTGGGGGTGTAAGTTTTGCCTTAAGTTTATTTTCCCGCTCTTTATTTCTTTTAGGTGCTATAAACTTAAAATCAAACAGACGCTCCAACAACTCTATTAACCATTTCGCCTCATCAGGCTCAACAGCCAAGACTTTACCGCTGTTGTCTGTCTTGGGATGAGCAGCAAAATTTCCAATTTTTCTGATACAGTCTATAGTATCTGTTATTTCAGACGGGATACCAGGTATCTTTATAAACTCCTTAACTGCTTCCTCTAACTGATATTTATCAATATTAAATTCCTTCTTAATAATATTTTGAAGGATACGTCTACTAAGCATAACACTAGCTGTAGAACTTAGAGGCATTACTAACACAGCTTCACGAAAATCACTTGCATATTCATCAGGCACTTCAGAAGCAACCGTAATATTTTCCCTATAAGGATAGATTGACAGTATTTTGCCGCTCGATACTTCTTGTAAAGGTTCATCTTTTAAAGGTTCATCTGTAGCTTGATATCCTGGATAAAAAGGTTCATCTGTAACTTGATAGTCTGGATCAACTGCATTGCCGTGGGCTTGTGCCTGGACAAACACAGTCTTGTTGCATTGTAAACAGCTACAAATAAAATCGAATAACAAATTTTTATCTTGAAAAGATATACCGTTTTCTATGTCTTTCTCAAAACGCTCAACTTTACTGTCAACATTCATTACTGAGTAAACCTGGCAGTGTGGACAATTAAGGCATATTGGTTTTGGTATCACATCTATTAACCTAAACTGTTGACGATCATAATAATCCATATAAAATTCTTTTTCAAATTCAACTTCAAATTTATTATTCATCTTGTAACTCCAATATTTAACTACTAATAAGTATAGTTTTGATAACGTATACTTTTGTACGCCACTTTTAACATAACACATAAAGTGTTTACATACCATACTATAGATTTTACAAGGGTTACAGGGCTTAGGCGGGGATACTCACATTTCCCCGCCTAGATTTATTTAGCAAAGTAAGGTTGATGATATTCTCACGTCACTATCTAAAAATGGTGTGACTGTTAGCGAAACTTACAGGTTGCAATCAACCTAAATCCCTATCAGGGATTGAGGCCATGTTTCAATCAGGTTGAGGGTGGAGATTTTCACTAATCGGTAGGTGGTTAGAAGAATGCTGACCAATTAGCTATCGATCCGCCCTTAAACCTCTCCACTCAAAATCTGTTGAACCGTCAAACTTAGCTGTGGAAACATCGGAGATACGATCGCCTCTCCATCCCGAAACACCCCAACCTCAACATATTGCCCCTCCTCAAGCCGCAAAACCGTCACCACTTGTTCAATTGGATCGATAACCCAATACTCTGCGATGCCCCGCGCTGCGTACTGAGCTCGTTTGCGTTGGCGAAGCCCTCGAAGAGGATCGTAATCCCGATCCCTGCCCACCCTACCCCGACTGACTACCTCCACAACAAACCGAGGAGGCAGCATATCGAAAGTGATAGTTAGCCTGGTTGCTGTCAGCGGAATATGTTCAGGTTCCAGAATTATCAAATCGGGGTAGCGGTTGGCGGCATCTCCCGATCGCAAAACGGGAACTTGAACCTCGCAATTATGCGTTTTAATCAGCCTGAGTGGCACTACCCCGCTGCTAGCAAAATAGAAAAATAGATAGTTAGCAATGAAATTATTAGGTTCAGATTCTGGTGGCAAAGCTATTAACTCCCCATCAATTAACTCATAGCGTTGACCCGTATCATTTGAGTAATTAAGGTACTCGTCAAAAGTTAATTTTTTAGATTGAGCTTGTACCATAATATTACATTCCTTGATTTACTCGTTCCTTTCTGGGAGTTTATTTATATAGAAACGGTTTCAACAGCGGAAGGATATCAATCAAAACTGCTGTGCAAGTTCAGCAGGTGTCCCAGCCTCCACCGACAATCAACCCACAAGTGACATATTAAAAACTATCACAGTTCAAATCCTCTGGAATATAAACAATGATTTCAGATAAATTTCGGCGCGAGTTGCGAGAACAAGCCAAACTCTGGCAAGCAGAAGGACTCATCGACACTTCATTCTACCAACAACTTTCCGATCGCTACCAATTCAACACACTCGAAACCGCCTCCCGCAACCGATTCCTCAGCATTCTCATCAGTCTCGGCGGCATTCTCCTCGGTATAGGAGTCATCACCTTTGTAGCCGCCAACTGGCAAGTTTGGTCGCGCGAAGTGAGAGTTGCACTGCTGCTAAGTCTTTTCGTAGCAGTCAATGCAGCAGGTTTCTATCTGTGGCGAATTCCCCCATCCCGAAGCAACAACTCCCATCCAAATATGCCCGCAACAAAAGGGCGAAACAAACTCCTAGGTGAAGGATTGTTGCTGTTAGGAGCTCTGATTTTAGGAGCAAATATGGCATTGATGGCGCAAATGTTCCACATTGGCGGTTCTTCCTACGGACTTTTCCTTGCTTGGGGAATCGGCGTGCTCGGAATGGCTTACAGTTTGCGGTTGACTTCCTTGGGCGTTTTGTCCGCACTTTTAATCGGTTGGGGCTATTGGTTTGCCGTGTTAGATTGGTCTTCCAAAGTCGAGTTTTCTTGGCTGGAAGTTTTGGTGCGGCAAATGCCGATCGCAGCCAGTATAATGTTTGTGCCACTGGCTTATTGGTGTCGATCGCGTGCTATTTTTGCCATAGGTGCGATCGCGATAATTTTTTCCCTACAAGTTTCTATCGTCCAAGGGTTAAATCAAACCTGGGGTACAGCAATTTTTTGTGCTTTACCGCCCGCTTTGCTGTGGGGATACGACGATGCAATCTGGCCCAAGGTACGCAGCAAGCTGTTTCAACCTACCGCCCGCAGTTTAGCACTGCTGTTTCTCGCCAGTTTATTTTATTTTCTTTCTTTCCACTGGTTGTGGCAAGATTCGCCGAATCCTGGCCAAACAGAGCCCGATTGGGTTTTGCTGGCAAATGTGGCTGTTTTGGGCGGTTTCACAGTGTTGGAGTGGCTGCGATTGGGACGTTTGGAACTGCGGCGACCAAAACAAAAAGCAGTGGATTTGACTACAAGTGCGATCGGCATTTTCATCCTCGCCAGCGCCTTTATACCGCTTTTTCACCTCAGTTTTACTCCCATTCCTCAATTAGCGACTTTTCTGTTCAATGTTTTATCATTTCTGCTCGCTGTCGGCTTAATTCGAGAAGGTTTAGCATTAGGAAACCGCAAGAGTTTTTGGGTAGGCATGGTATTAATTACCCTGCAAATTATCAGCCGAGTATTTGAATATAACACAGGATTGTTGCTCAAATCTTTTGTCTTTGTTTTGTGCGGAATTGGCGTAATTGCTGCGGGTTTGTGGTTCGAGCGCCACTTCGCAAAAATCCCCGATGAATAGCAGCATTCTACTATAGTGCGATCGTCCCGCTCACACTGCACTCGGAAGATGATTATGCCCATTCAAAGCTCAACGATATTATTCTGCAAACCAATTCCCAATATGAACACCGAAAATCCAGATTTAACACATCCAAGTTCCGAAATAGCAGATACCAGCACTAATCCCCCATCATTCACCCTTCCCCCGGAAGCAAAACGCCTTCCTGCGTGGCGGCTGTGGGCTCCTTTGCTGCTGCAAATCGGACTAATTGCCGCCGTACCCGCCACCACCGTTTACACTTTTATTACTGGCAAAACAGTTGTCCTGCAAACAGCACCAGTAGACCCTTACGACTTTTTGCGCGGATATTACCAAGTTTTGAGATATGATATTTCCGATCTCACAAATCTCCAAAAACTCCCCGACTGGAAAGATTTACCTACCGAAAAAAAACCTTGTCCGCCCGGAACTGTTTGTCCAAAAAATACGCACAATCTCAAACCAGAAACCAGTTTTTATGTAATCTTAGAAGCGCCACAAGCCCCCACTAAGCCCGGCCGCCCCCAAGCTTGGAAACCCGTCCGCGTCAGTCTGGAAAATCCCGGCAATTTGCCCGCCAATCAAATCGCAATTAAGGGCAAATATAACGGTTGGCAGATGGAATACGGCTTAGAAACTTATTATATGCCAGAGGATGAAAGGGAAAAAGTCAATCAGGAGATTAGCGAAGCTCAAAGGAAGCAGCGACAATCTTTTTTGGTAGAAGTAAAGGTTGACAAAACAGGCCATGCTGTGCCTGTGAGTTTGTGGGTGCGCGATCGCAATTATCGATTTTAGCCAAAAAGGGCAAAAGGTCGATCGGGCTTTTGGTCTAGCTTTGAGTATTTTAGCTTAGGGATGGGGCTGCTGGTGGGCGATTCCCTAACGCAACGGGCCCGCAGGCGCGTTGGGGATAGCTTCGCTGGCGCAGACATTTCAATTGCCGACAACCCAAGAGAATCTATTAAGATATATAAGACTTGTGCAAATCTTGCCAGTTCAAGGGCGCAAGTCATGACTCTACTGGAGCTTCTCATGTTAGCCGAGCTAATCTCAGCCAGACGCATACTCAAGACCAAACTCCTCGACTTCTTAGGACTTCCCGAAAATTGCCCAGACCAAACCGATCATCTCGTCAACCGAATTGTATCCCTCCTGGAAGCAAATCCCGCCGAACAAGAAAGATTTTGGGAGACATTCAAAAGTGAATTAGCCGTCGATCCGGTAGAATTAGAAACAATACTCAAGTGTTCGCCAGCAGAACGCCAGCAGTGGATTGAACAAGACAAACTCCCTATTTTAGAATACCGCTCTTTCCGCAAATCAGGAATCCATTTAGAATATCCCGTTCACGACAGAAGATTCATCTTAAGTCTCACGCCAACCGATATTAATAATTGGCGCAAGGAACCCAAAGGGCTGATTAAAAATAATCACCAAATACCCACCCCAATCAATACAGAAAAGCCTGAAGAAAACGAACAATCACGAGTAGCTTTTAGTTCCGAGTGGGAAAAAATCATTGCCGACTGGAAAGAACAAGGTTCGGAAGAAATTTCAGCAACCTTCCAGCTAGCTTACTGGACAGTTTGGGCGTCGCGCTGGGCAAAAGAAAATCAGCTCAACAGCTTTAAAGCAATTCAATATAAGGAAATTTACGAAGCTCACCAGCAGGAATGGTATCAGCGAAAAAATCAAGCAGTCAAGTTACTGATTGAAATGCCCTACGCAATGCTTTACTTCTACCGTCCGGCGGATGCTGACAAATTATATCTCGAACTGTGCGAAGACCACGAGGAAATGATGAAAGATGCCTACTATTGGGATAAGTGGGATTTTTTCTATCAGAACCGCAAACTTGTAAATAAGTGCCGCGAGTGTGTGTACTCCGAAACCAAAGATTATTACTCGCTTTACTACCTAGAAATCAAGAGCGACAAGTTTCCCGATTTTAGTTTTTCTTTCCACACGCCGTACACGATCGGCAGAAAATTTTTGCCGCATCCAGAAACGCTGCCTTATGTAGATCACGTAGAACAGGACGGCATTTTTCGTTTTGGTCGCCCGCTGCTGGAACAAGAGAAAGCTATTCACACAGAAAAGGATGTATTGCTCAAGTTTGAGGCAGCTTTGGCAGCAGCGAAAAAGTTTGTTTAGTCATTAGTCATTAGTCATTAGTCATTAGTTAGGAAGGATTAGTGACGACTAAATATTCCTCATTTTAAAAGTAAGAATTCAGCAGTGTTTAGTCAATAATTGGCGCGTCCTTTACTAATGACTAATGACTAATGACTGCTGACTAATGACTGCTGACTAATGACTTTTGAACTTGGATTACTTGAATGCTGCCACCAGCATAAAGTTTGGGTTGTGGAGTTACTTCGGAATTGTACGATCGCCATCCCACTTCTGCCAACAAACTCCCCAAGTCAGTTTCAGTCTCAAACAACCACAAAAATATAGCCAACCCTGACCTAAATACCGGATTTGTATGCCGATGAATATCTACCAAAATGAATAGACCACCGGGGTCGATCGCGCGGTATACTTCCTGAAAGATTTGTCGCAATTGCGCCCGTTGCATTTCGTGCATCCCAACGCTGCTGCGTACTCCTGTCAAACTGACAGTCGGGAAAAGCTTCTAAATAATAATTGGCTGATGGTACATTTTTCCTTGGCCGTTGTCACCCAAACGAGCATTGCCGCCTACGCTCAAAGCAGCCAGACGCGCGATCGCAATCCTAGAGACACTGATACCGATAACTTAAATCTCTAAAAATTGTTGCCATAGTCAAAATTATGTATACCTTGCTATCGACTTAAGATATTATTAAGTTATATGATAAAGATAAGTAACAGAACTGAGACGATGGGAGAGCTGTAACCGCTATGGGTCGTGTGGGAGTATTGCTATTAAACTTGGGCGGGCCAGATCAAATCGAGGATGTCCGTCCTTTCCTGTTCAACTTGTTTGCTGACCCGGAAATCATTCGCATTCCGTTTCCGTGGATGCAAAAACCGCTCGCCTGGTTGATTTCGACCCTGCGCTTTCAAAAATCCCAGGAAAACTACCGCCAAATCGGTGGCGGCTCTCCTTTGCGGCGAATTACCGAGGAACAAGCCCTAGCCCTGCAAGAACTCTTGCAAGAAAAGGGACAGGATGCTCGAGTATACGTGGGGATGCGCTACTGGCATCCTTTTACTGAAGAGGCGATCGCCAAAATTAAGCGCGATCGCATCGAACATTTGACAATCTTGCCGCTGTATCCTCAATTTTCCATCAGCACCAGCGGTTCTAGCTTCCGGCAGTTAGAAGAAATGTGGGGCAAAGATCCTGCCCTCAAGGATATACAATATACCGCGATTCCTTCTTGGTATCAGCGGCCTGGTTACATTCAGGCAATGTCGGAATTGATAGCCCAACAACTAGACCACAATCCGAATCCCGATCGAGTTCACATCTTTTTCAGCGCCCACGGCGTCCCCCTCAGCTACGTAGAAGAGGCTGGAGACCCCTATCAGCGCGAGATTGAAGATTGCACTCGTCTGATTATGGAACATTTGAACCGATCGAACGAACACACTCTAGCTTATCAAAGTCGGGTTGGTCCGGTGGAATGGCTCAAACCTTACACCGAAGACGCCATTACCGAATTGGCAGAGAATGGAGTCCAAGATTTGTTGGTAGTTCCGATTAGTTTTGTTTCCGAACACATCGAGACTCTGCAAGAAATTGACATGGAGTATCGAGAATTAGCAGAAGAATCGGGCATTAAAAATTTCTACCGAGTGCCCGCCCTGAATACTCATCCGGTGTTTATTGAAGCCTTGGCCGATTTAGTCATCGAGTCGATCGAATCTCCCAGCGTTAAATTCTCCGATGTTATACGCCCTTCCAAGACAGTGAAAATGTACCCTCAAGAGCAGTGGGAGTGGGGTTTAACCACGGGGGCGGAAGTCTGGAACGGTCGTGTGGCGATGATTGGTTTTGTGGCACTATTGCTGGAGTTAATTACGGGTCAAGGCCCGTTACACTCGATCGGATTGCTTTAAATTGACAGTTGACAGTTGGCAGTTGACTGTTGACTGTTGACTGTTGACTGTTGTTACACATGACTAATGATATCAAATCGGTTGGTATCGGAATTATTCATCTCTCTCTTCTCTTCCTCAGCGCCCTCTGCGCCCTCTGCGGTTAAATAATTCCGAAACAACCGTAAACGATATAACTAATCACTAATAACTAATCAATAATTAATCAGGATCGCGCTTGCGGCGGCGGGGATTTCCCCTATCGCCCGGTATTCCCTGACTTTTGTACCAGCGATACCACTCTTTAGAACTGCGAATTGCCAGCCACAGCAGCATCATCGCCACTAACCCTCCCTGCCGTGGTGCGTCAAAGGCAAACAAAACCAAGGAAATGCACAGAACATCTTGGAGGAAAATCACCCAAATCGGCAAACCCCGCAGCCGATAAAACCATCCTGCTTGTACCAGTTGCAGGACTAAAGCTAACAAACCTCCGACAATACCAATTATCCACAGCATCCAAGGGTGAACAATAATTTCCTCGATCGAACTTACTTGAGCGATCGCAATTCCCATAATTGCTCCTACAATGGGGCTGAAAATAATTTGCACAATTTGCAGTACCCGCTGCCCTACAAAGGTTTTAGAAGCAAATAACTCTAACAGCGACCAACTCACCAAGATGGTGATAGCCACCTGGGGGGGGACCCCCGACAATAGAGGTATTTCAGACCAAAGTTTGTCAATCCGCAACAAACCAATTAACAGCAGGGGCAGGGCAATTCTCATACCCCCTGCCGCAGACGCAGAGAGTGCGGCTAGGAGTCCAACCATAATAATAATTCAGTTTCTAACGTCAGCTAAAGCCTCGATCTATTTCAGAATTTAATTCCCCTGATGGCTGGCTATGATTTGAGCGATCGAACTCAAATTGAGGCTTGAGCTTAAATATCACCCTCTATTGTAAGTGTATCTGCTTAATCCTGCTTGGCACTGCGATATTGTCGATCGACAATATCGCAGTTGACTGTTAACTGTTGACTGTTGTCAGAATAAAGGAGGCAGCATTCAACCAGGATTGTGATTAAATTAGCTTAAGCACCCGAATCCTTCTTCTCTCTGACAACAGTCAACTAACTTCTTATGTCTGAATCATTATTTGCCGATGCCAGCCGCCGATTAGAACGAGCCTTAAAATATGTGTCCCTTTCCGAGGATACGATTGAAAGGCTGAAACACCCCAAATCCAGTTTAGTTGTATCGATTCCCGTGCGGATGGACGACGGTTCCCTACGAATTTTTCAAGGTTATCGGGTGCGCTACGACAATACCAGAGGCCCGTCTAAAGGAGGAGTTCGCTATCATCCGGGAGTATCCCTTGATGAAGTGCAATCCTTAGCATTTTGGATGACTTTTAAATGTGCAGTTTTGAACTTGCCTTTTGGAGGAGCCAAGGGCGGAATTACTCTCAATCCCAAGGAATTGTCCAAACTGGAATTGGAACGGTTGAGCCGGGGCTATGTCGATGCGATCGCAGATTTCATCGGCCCCGATGTCGATATTCCCGCGCCGGATGTCTACACCAATCCCATGATTATGGGTTGGATGATGGATCAGTACAATATTATTAAGCGGCAGCTTTCTCCAGCGGTGGTGACTGGAAAACCAGTGACAATTGGCGGCAGCTTGGGCAGAGATACGGCAACAGCAATGGGTGCTTTTTTTGTAGTACAAACTATTCTACCCAAATTTGATCTAAATCCTCAAGATACAACTGTAGCAGTACAAGGTTTTGGTAATGCGGGTGCAGAAATAGCAGAACTCCTGTGGAAAGCAGGTTACAAAGTTGTTGCTGTCAGCGATTCCCAAGGAGGAATTTATGCTAAACAAGGGCTGGACATCCCCAGTATTCGAGGATTTAAAGATTCTAACAAAGGTATCAAAGCTATTTACTGCGAAGGTTCGGTTTGCAATATTGTAGAACACGAAATCTTAACCAATGAGCAACTTTTAGCCTTAGATGTAGACGTGCTGGTTCCTGCCGCTTTGGAGAATCAAATAACAGAAGCCAATGTTAATGATGTTAAGGCTAAGTTTATTTTTGAAGTAGCTAACGGGCCGATTGATTCTGCTGCTGATTTGATTTTAGAAGCGAAGGGAATTCACGTAATTCCTGATATTTTAGTCAATGCGGGAGGCGTAACGGTTAGTTATTTTGAGTGGGTGCAAAATCGCAGCGGACTTTATTGGACGCTGGAGGAGGTCAACCAGCGGTTGAAGCATAAAATGGTCGAAGAAACTGAAGCAATTTGGAAAGAATCTCAGGAATTGTCAGTTTCTATGAGAACTGCGGCTTACGTGTACGGGTTAAATCGACTCGGAGAAGCGATGAATGCGAAGGGAACGCGGGATTATTATGTGAACGGTTAACAAATAAAATCCCCGACTTCTTCTGGTTATGTTCGTGAAATATCGAAGTAATTTCAGAAGTCGGGGATTTGGCTATTGGCTATTTAGCCTTAGTCTCCGGCATCAAACACTTATCAGAATCGCAGCCCGCCGGCCCCGAATCCATCATTTCACCTAAGTCATAGCGACTTAGTGCCGCGTGAAAAACATCAATTTCGCGGCGCGCTAAAGTCTCTTCCACCATCTTGGTGTAAGTTTCCTTGTTTATCGGTTCAAACGGTAGACGCGGGAAAGTTTCAAGAGCATCAAATCGAGCTAAAAGCGCTGCGGAAATGTAGCCTTCATCATCGCGAATCGCCTCGTAAATCCGAGTGCCAAAACTTTCAACCTCATTTTCGCGCAGTTCAATCGTCGCCGAAGTGTTATGTCTGACATAGAACTTTTGCACCTGCATATAAAAGTCCATTTGTGCCGCCGCTGAGAACTTGTTAATGTCAATTTCATCAGCACCGGGCAAGTCAGCCCAACTTACTGCAACAGGTATTTCTACCAGCCATTCTGTACAGCGTTCATCAAAGGGATTGTTCAGCAAATTACCGTTTTCATCCTTGTCAGATTGAGACGGAATCACGTTGTATCCGTAGTCGATGCAGGCGAGGGCTACGGGGTCATTTTTGCCGAAAGTGATCCGGCGAATAAAACGCTGGGCTTTCGGCGGATGCCAGCCGGGGGAAGCACCTGTGAGCAGAGATTTAGTACCCGATGGTTGAACAGTTGTGCAGCGATTTGGGCGTTTTAAGGAATGGCGATCGCAATAATCCCATACTACCCGATTCACAATCTCCCGCCAACCACTCAAATACTCTTCTTCCCGCTGTTTAAAAGCGATTCCTTGCGGAGTTTGCGGGCGGCCTTCCACCCACCAGCGCAGCCACTCAACGCCAAAAGCATGAACGAAGAAATCGAACAATCCCGTGAAAGATACGCCGACAATCGGGTCTAGTTCGCGGCTGTATTGATAGCGGGGTTCAAGAAATTTGTGATTGAGAAGTACCGCGACAGATAGAGCCGCCGCCCTGAAAGCTTCCTCCTGTTCTTTGAAGTTGTAAGGATCAATTTGATTGAGGTGAACCTCTGCCAAATTACAGTGGAAATTAGAGCCGATGATTTCCATTTGTGTTACCCTAAAGGCTTTTTATCCTTTAGTTCTACAGATTCGATTTTCCCTGTAGCTCGGCGTACTTTTTCATTTACTGTAGTTGTAAATGCCCCGCACTCTTGCCAGGATTATATTCTTCAAAAAAGAAGGTTCACCCGGTACGCTCTACGGTGGTAAAGGATTTTTAATTCCCTTACTTACCTCGGAGTTAACATCTCAGTCTTCTCCGATTTTGCGAGGTTTTTTACGTGAGGCAAAATTACTTACCACACGGGTTTAAGCCCACGCGGACTAACCGATGCTCTAACTCGCCAGCAGTCATATTAGGATGGCGTTCCTGCAACCACTCTTTAGCTTTTCCTTCGTCGTAAGCTTTCAAAAACTCACTTCTAAGACTCGGTGTTGAAAGTAAATCAACGTTAGATCGAGCTACAGCTTCCCCTGCCCATTGAATCGCACCTTCGCCGCTGTAATACTGTTTGCGGACAGCATCAATACATTCTTCTAGTGTAGGTTTGGTATGGAAAACTCGCGTATGGTTGGCCATCCGAAGGGCATCGCGTTCTGGATCTATTCTCCAGTTGCCATTTTCATCTTGTTGCCACAAATTATTTTTAGCATTTGCTCCGAGTTCGTCATCAGCATAAAACTGACGCATTCCGGCCGATCTTCTAATGTTTCCAGCAACAATTGTCACCGCAGCTTCATCTATCAGCACGCAGCATTCAACTGAATTTAACTGCCGCCCTAAAGCTTTATTCAAAATTGCGGCGCAGCGCTGATAAAGGTCGGGCAATTTCACGGGATTGGCTACTCCGCCAAAACCTTTTAAAGGTTCTCCCACCGGGCGAACGTCGCTCAAATCAATGAATACTTGAACTTCTCCTGCAAATCTTTCATCTGTGGATAATTCCAGCAAACTTTGATAGGAGTTTACCCAACCTTGGCGAGAATCTCCGACATAAATAGTTGCGGTTTTTTCTGCTATTTTTACTTCTGTTTCTTGACGGCGCGACTGGGCGGGTGTAGAGCCGATTTCGCCTTGCATGGTTAGGGTTAAGCGGTTGCGAATCGGCGGGAGTTGGTTGATATATTGTGGTTCCAAGACTGCCCCAGTGCCGCAGCCCATCATTGCCAAATCCATCAACAAGCCAAAGGAACGCCAGTCAAGAATATTTGTTGATGAGCAATTATATGCGCCGGAAAAATTCTCTGGTTGCTCGATCCATTTGCTGCCACCTACCCACAGCCAGCGGCCTGAAGCGAGGGTTTTGAGCTGGTTTTGCATCCGGTGCAGCAGTTGTGTTTCTTCGGGGGTGAGGTTTCCCAGCTTTTGCAAGCCTTTGACTGTTCGATCGCACACTTCGGCCCAAGTCTCCCTTCCCGTCTCGGTACGGCGACTGTAAGTCCTGAAAAATACTGGATTGGCTGCGGGTGCTGTTTCCGGGAAATCAGACGGGTTGCGTTGATCGCTGGCACTCGATCGCTCTAATTCTCTAACCATAGGTTGTGTACTGACGTGTCGGAATAAATCAACAGACTACGAATATACAACAGGATTCAGATTTAGGGTTAAAGGTTAATATATTTGACAATTTGCACTAAATATGGGGCACAGAAGTGTACAAGCTCGATCGGGCGAGCTCCTCAAAACTTGACAAAAAAACCCGATTTCATCCTGAAACCGGGTGAATACCAAATCTTGTCAATTGTCAATCCTTTGTCAATAAAAACTCAATATTGGGTAACAGCGGGTCTTGAACAACCCCCACACCGTTAAACCCCCAACGTTCAAGTAGCTTTTTTACCTGAGAACCGGAAATCGATTCTACTCCGAATCGATCGGCAACATCAGCAGCGTGGGCATTGAGATAGCTCAAAGCGTCATAGTCTTCGCGAAACATCAGCAGGTAACTCACTGCCGCATCTGGATTGGGATTCGCGGACAAATATTTGCCGTCACTGCGGGAACGTAGCAAGTAAAAAACTTGAGATAACATTTTATCTTGTTTGTCAAAATAATAGATTAACTCAAATTGGGCATTGGGAATCGGGAATCGGGAATTGGGCATTGGTAAATTAAAAAAGTTTAATTATTTTTCTTCCTTCTTCCTTCTTCCTTCTTCCTTCTTCCTTCTTCCTTCTTCCCCTATTTAAATCAAAGTCAGTGCTAAACCTTTAATCCCTCGCCCGTCACCAATTTGACCGACAATCGAAGCTTGACCGGTCGTCAAATTGATATTGTACAGGCTGGAAACTCCGCCAACCTCGATCGCAGCCAAAGCCGTCTCGTTACCGTTAAGACTCCTGATATCAAAGCCGAGAACGGTACCAGCATCAATTCCCAAAGATCCGATCGTATTCAACACCCCATTATTCGGCGGATCTTGCCGCACCAAAATGTCTAAATTGGTGTCAATTGCAAACAGCGTTGTCGAAGCTGCCCCTGCAAAGTTATTCACATACGCAGCAGCCGCAGCCGCGCCGGGATTGCCAAAATTAGGATCGCCCGCAGCATAAGCCAAATTCCCGTCGAGTTGAACTCCCCCCGTCAGCGTGTCAAAATCCACAATTGCCCCCGTATCCGGGTTGAGGCGGGCGTTTTGACCGGCTTGATTGACAAACCGAATTCGATCGACTGTCGGATTGAAATCAAAACCCGCAGCCCCCGGAGTTAGGGGAACAGCAAACTGCCCGCTACCGACTGCGCTTGCAGCCCCAGTCACGGGATTAATCGCGTACAAGCGATTGCTAGAACCCACACCGTATAGCACACCGTTAGCGGGGCGAAAATCAATTCCCAGCAAACTTTCTCCCGGCTGCAACCCTGTAACTGCCACGTCGCTGAGAATCGCCCGCGGTGCCGCCTCGTTAAAACCGACAATTGTTTCAGCGCCATTTCTAACAGTTAAAGCGTAAGCTGTAGGCAAAGGCAAAGCCAAACCGTTAATCTGTCTCCCGTCGGCAATTTGACCGACAAAGGAAGCTTGACCGCTACTTAAATTGATATTGTACAAGCCGGAAATGCCACCCACTTCCAGCGCCGCCACTGCCACCTCGCGGCCGCCAATACTCCTGATATCAAAGCCGAGAACGCTAGTAGCATCAACTCCCAAAGATCCGATCGTATTCAACCCTCCATTATTCGGCGGATCTTGCCGCACCAAAACATCTGAATTGCTGTCAATTACAAACAGCGTTGTCGAAGTTGCGCCCGCAAAGTTATTCACATACGCAGCCCCAGCAGCAGCCGGAGAACTTCCAGAATTGCGATCGCCCGCAACATAAGCCAAATTCCCGTCGAGTTGAATTCCCCCCGCCAGCGTGTCAAAATCCACAAGTGCCCCGTTATCCGGGTTGAGGCGGGCGTTTTGATCGCCTTCATTGACAAACCGAATTCGATCTACTGTCGGATTGAAATCAAAACCCGCAGCCCCCGGAGTTAGGGGAACAGCAAACTGCCCGTTACCGACTGGACTTGCTTCCCCAGTCATCGGATTGACAGTATACAAGCGATTGCTAGAACCCACACCGTAAAGCACACCGTTAGCTGGCCGATAATCTATTCCCAGCAAACTTTCTCCCGCTTCCAATCCAGTCACGGGCAAATCTGAGATCACACTTCCCGGATTGGAAAGACTAAAACCGACAATCCGATTAGCAGGAGTTAAAGCATAAGCCGTTGTCCGCGCTGGAGGCGGGGGGCTGGGAACAACGCTGCCAATATTATTAGTGAAACTTGCCTGGTTAATTGCACTTTGTCTCACCCCTCTGAGAGTAGCGAGAAATTCTCCTGTTACCCGGTCTTGAATAACAGTATCGTTTCCAGCTTCCAGAATATTCAAGTCGCTAAAACTGAGACCTTCCCCCAAACCGATTAAATCTGTACCTGGTACAAAATCGGCGATCACGTCAGCATTTGCCAAACTAACACCGCCACTGGTACGGGAAGGGTCAGCCTCAGCGTAGCGCCTCAAAACAAATAGGTCTGCCCCGTCTCCGCCTATCAGGACATCAGTATCTCGATCGCCCGACAAAACATCATTGCCAGAGTTGCCCGATATGGAATCGCTGCCTTTTCCGCCCACTAAAAAATCGTTACCTTCGCCGCCGTTAATAATGTCGTTATCTAAATCTCCAAAAAGCGAATCTTGACCAGAATTTCCATCAATTAAATCGCTTTGCTTACCTCCATAAATGCTGTCATTACCAGAGTTTCCGGCAATGGTGTCAGTGCCCATCAAACCAAAAATCAGGTCATATTCTGGAGTTCCTGCTAGCAAGTCTGCTTGGCCGGTGCCTCTAATTTCTGCCATGTTCTAATCAGCCTCTAAATTTGATACTTCTGTTGCCTAACGGCGGTGGTATTCTCAGTTAAACTATCACAAGTTCGCACTTTTAGGATAGTTTTTGTTATTTTCGGCTGTAGGGGTGGGTTGCCATAAAAGTATTACAGGCAGATCAAATGATATATAAACCAGGCCCCGGATTCAAATAAACCCAATCCTAAATACCGATCACTTAGCCCTATTTTATAGTTGGCTGTGTAGCCAAGAGCGATCGCAGCTCAACTGCAAACAGGGAAGCTGAAATTTTTAGCGGTGCGAACCTATGAAATTTTGTACTGCGTTCATTAGTAATATACGCTGACTCTATAATTTTGGATCTGTACGGTCAGAAATTATTTTTTAACTTTAATCTTAAAGCCTGCGACGGTGGGCTTTGTGTGTGTAGCCGCGACAACCATCATCAAGTCTGCACGGAAAATTCCTGTGGATCAATATCCCAATTTGCCCAGCGAATTGCCTCCCTAGCTGATGTCAAATTTGGCGGCACTCTCAAAGCGTGAATGAATCCCGTACTCGGACAAGTCATTTTTAACAGACAAATCGGCTCGACATCGGCATTATCTATTTGTAATAGTGCATATTCCTGCCAACTATCTATTTGTTGTGCTGACAACTCTTGACAAATGCGATCGTAACCAATTGCTTCAATTAACACTCGCCGAAGTTCGGCATTTTCTTCTGCTAAAAGCCATTGGGCTTGCCATTGATTTGGGTGGACTTTGCCGTATTCTTCAGGCAATTTGACACCATGATAATAGTAAAAATTCCATCCATCGGCAAACTCGATCGCAGGTTCTGCTTCCGCGTGCAAGCGGTTTTGACTGTCAAAGCGCAGGTGGCGGGGGCGATCGCACACCGCGCAAAACTTTTCAAAGGGAAATATCCAACCGCAATGCTCGAAAAGCAGCTTTTGGCAGCGAAGTATTTCTTGTGCCTTTTGGGAAATATTGACGCCTAATGAAGATATATACCATTGAGTCAAATAGATTTCTTCAAACAAATTCGTGGGGGTTTCAGGGTATGTGAGGCCGAACAAATAAGCGGGAAAAACATTCCCCATCATTCGTTCCGAGCGCTCATATTCCTCAACCAATTCGTACATTAGCGAGTTCAGTGTGCTGTCTGCTTCCGACTCCATCGTCATGCTAAGGATCTCATACTCCCACACCGCCGGACTTGTAAAGTCTCTCACAATCGATGGGGACATGGACATCCATTTCCAGTCTAGCTTTTTCCCCAATCTATTCCCATGTCCTTCGTTTGACCAGTTTGGTGAATGGTCGCCTTTTGCCAAGTTGAAGATTTGGAGAAAAGCGTCGCGGGGACTGCTGCAAATAATAACGGAGGGCTCTTCTAGGCCAATAGCAGCATAGGCAACTTTGACTGCCTCTGTGGCTTTTTGAGCATCTATTGGCCTAGTCGAGAGAGTAAGACGTTTCTGTGCGAGTTCGCCTAACACGCACATAGCGGTAATTCGATTGGCGCGAAGATCGAGTTTGGTCAGATTGGTGAGCTTACGCAAAACGCTGAAGTCGGTAATTTGATTGCTGCACAGATACAGTGTTGTCAAATTGGTGAGCGAGCCGAGGAATCTGATGTCGGTAATTTGATTGTCGTTGAGAGACAGTGTTGTCAGATTGGTGAGCGAGCCGAGGAATCTGATGTCGGTAATTTGATTTCTGCTGAGAGACAGTGTTGTCAGATTTGTGAGAGAGCCGAGAAAGCTGAAGTCGGTAATTTGATTGTTGTTGAGATGCAGCGTGGTCAGATTGGTGAGCGAGCCGAGGAATCTGATGTCGGTAATTTGATTCCTGTCCAGATCCAGTGTGGTCAGATTGGTGAGCGAGCCGAGGAAGCTGAAGTCGGTAATTTGATTGTAGCTGAGATTCAGTGTGGTCAGATTGGTGAGCGAGCCGAGGAAGCTGATGTCGGTAATTCTATTGTTGCTGAGATTCAGCGTGGTCAGATTGGTGAGCGAGCCGAGGAAGCTGATGTCGGTAATTTGATTGTAGCTGAGAGACAGTGTTGTCAGATTGGTGAACGAGCCCAGCAAGCTGATGTCGGTAATTTGATTGTAGGCGAGATCGAGTTTGGTCAGATTGGTGAACGAGCCCAGCAAGCTGATGTCGGTAATTTGATTGCCGCACAGAGACAGTGTTGTCAGATTGGTGAGCGAGCCGAGGAAGCTGATGTCGGTAATTTGATTGCAGTCGAGATGCAGTGTGGTCAGATTGGTGAGCGAGCCGAGGAATCCGATGTCGGTAATTTGATTGCAGTCGAGATGCAGTGTGGTCAGATTGGTGAGCGAGCCGAGGAAGCTGAAGTCGGTAATTCTATTGTTGTTGAGATCCAGTTCTGTCATGCTTGAAAGTATCTGCTCCGCTTCTTGTGCGTCATCAGTGCCAGCCTTTCTTAACAACATCTTAACTGTGCACTTTGCGTCTTCTGAAAGGCTGTCAATATGCCTGTACCAGTCGGCAAAGCGGCTAAAAATCATAGACTCGTTTGGTTTTTGTTCAGACATAAAACACTTCGAGATGGGTAATGGGAATACTGTTGACTGTTGACTGTTGACTATTACCAATCGCCCTTGCGTACCTTCTATTACTGAATTAAGTCTTCTATTTCAAATCTTCCAGCTTAATCCGAGGATCGACAGCTTTCAGCAGCAAATCCGCCAACAAATTCCCAACAATCAACATCGTCGCACCCATCATCAAACTCGCCATTACTAAATACAAATCTTGATTGTTCACCGCATCCAGAGTCAGCTTTCCCAAACCCGGCCAATTAAAGAAATATTCGGCAATAAACGCACCGCTCAACAAACTAGCAAACTCAAAACCCAACAACGTAATCAACGGATTAACAGCATTCCGCAAAGCATGAATGTAAATTACTCGATCGTCCGGCAAACCTTTAGCCCGTGCGGTTCGGATGTAATCTTGACGCAGCACGTCTAACAATTGTCCGCGCATCAATCTTTGCAAACCAGCAAAACCAGTAAGGCTGAGGGCAACAGTTGGCAAAATTAAGTGCCAGCCGTAATCGAGGATTTGGCCCCACCAAGGTAAGTCTGCGTGGTCGATACTTGTCATTCCTCCGACGGGGAAAAGAGGCGAAGTATTTTGAGCAAAAAATAGCAGCAGCAAGGCTGTGATAAAGCTGGGAAATCCTTGTCCCGTGTAGCTGACTACTTGCAGAACTCGATCGACTGTGCGGTTTTGATTGACGGCCGCGACAATTCCCAAAGGAATCGCGATCGCCCAAGTTACAATCAAAGATGCGATCGCCATTAATAACGTCGCCGGTACTCGTTCCCACAGCAGCGAAGCTACGGATCGCTGATACACAAAACTCGTGCCAAAATTTCCCCGCGTCACAATTTGTTGCAGCCACAGCCAATACTGCACAATCGCTGGTTTATCTAAGCCGAACTGCTGTTCGAGTTGCTTGAGTGTCTCCGGCGAAATCTTCGGATTTTGGCTCAAAGTATCCAAGTAATTTCCCGGTGCTAGTTCAATAATTGCAAAACAAAGCATCGATGCCAAAAATAGCGTTAAAAGTGCCTGCAACAGTCGCTTGAAAACATAAGTAAATGTTTCCCCAGCAAACAGAGAACTCAATAAGTGCCAATTTCGATTAGATTTAATAGAAGTCATACGATTTTAGATTTTAGATTTTAGATTTTAGATTGGAAGAACTGTGAATGATATTAATGCCGATTGTATCGGAATGATGTAACCACAGAGATCGCAGAGAAAGAGAAGAGAGAGATGAATAATTCCGATGCAAAGCTCAACAATATTATTTGTCAGCAGTCAACTGTCAACAGTTAACTGTCAACAGTCAACTGCCAACAGTTAACTAACTAATATTCAACTAGCGTGACGATCGGCACATCGGGCAATTTCTGCCTGCCGCCCAAAGCCTGCAATTCAATGATAAAAGCAAAACCGACAAGCTCGCAGCCACCTTGCTCCAACAATTTAGCCGTCGCCGCCGCTGTTCCGCCAGTGGCGATTAAATCGTCTACAATCAGCACCCGGCTGCCGGAAATCATCGCATCTTGGTGCATCTCCAGTCGATCGACACCGTATTCCAATTCGTACTCAGCAAAATGAACCGCACCAGGCAGTTTCCCTGGTTTGCGGACAGGAATAAAGCCTATTCCCATTTTATAAGCCAACGGCGCGCCAAAGATAAAGCCCCGCGATTCCATGCCCACCACATAGTCAACAGACATTGCAGAGCATTTTTCGGCTAAGCTGTCAATGGTGTAGCTCAGCCCTTGCGGGTCGCGCAGCAAAGTTGTAATGTCTCGAAACATAATTCCCGGCTTTGGGAAATCAGGAATGTCGCGAATCAGAGATTTGAGATCCATAAGCTTGCAGATCGGGGTTGAGGGTAACGAGGCATCAAAAATGCTACAATAATAACGTCAAAATTTAAAAATTTAAAAATAAAAATTAAAACTAACAGCTTCTTTAATTTTTATTCTTTAATTGCTTAATCCTTTACGTACTATGTAAACAAATGTCATAATTCCCTAACAACAGGGTTGAATATCAACATTTGTCACCCTATGATCTAAAGTCAAAAATCTAATATCTAAAATCCAATGATTAAATTGGCAGCACGAGTGGGTGAGGTTTCTCCTTCTATAACCTTGGCGATCGCCGCTAAGGCTAAAGCCATGAAGGCCGAAGGGATTGATGTCTGTAGTTTGAGTACGGGAGAACCCGACTTTGATACGCCCGAACACATTAAAGCAGCGGCTAAACAAGCTTTAGACGCGGGGAAGACTAAGTATGGCCCTGTGACTGGGGAACCGCAGTTAAAAGCTGCGATCGCCCGCAAACTCCGCGATGACAACAATCTCAACTATCAACCGGAAAATATTATTGTCACCAACGGCGGCAAGCATTCCCTCTACAATCTGATGATGGCTCTGATCGAGCCTGGAGAGGAAGTAATTATTCCTGCTCCCTACTGGCTAAGCTACCCTGAAATGGTGAAACTAGCTAGTGGCAAGCCAGTAATTGTACGGACTGATGCTTCTACAGGATATAAAATTACACCGGAACAACTGAGTCGAGCGATTACTCCCAAAACCAAGTTATTTGTACTGAATTCGCCTTCTAACCCGACGGGAATGGTGTATACTCCGGCGGAAATCAAAGCCTTGGCCGAGGTGATAGTAGATCGAGATATTTTAGTCGTTGCTGACGAAATTTACGAAAAAATTATATATGACGACGCCCAACACGTCAGCATCGGTTCCCTGGGCAAAGAAATCTTCGATCGCACCCTGATCAGCAGCGGTTTTGCTAAAGCTTACTCGATGACAGGCTGGCGAATCGGTTATTTGGCCGGGCCGATCGAATTAATCAAAGCCACCAGCACCATTCAAGGTCACAGTACCTCAAATGTGTGTACTTTTGCACAGTACGGCGCGATCGCAGCTTTGGAAAGCAGCCAAGAATCTGTCGAAACAATGCGTCTAGCTTTTGCCGAAAGGCGTCAGGTAATATTTGAATTACTCGATGCTGTCCCTGGAATTAGCTGTATTAAACCAGACGGTGCTTTCTATATGTTTGTCAACATCAGCAAGACGGGAATGAATTCTTTGGAATTTTGCGACGCTTTCTTAGAACAGCAGCAAGTAGCAGTTATTCCGGGAATTGCGTTTGGTGCAGACGACCATATTCGCTTGTCTTACGCCACTGATTTAGGCACAATTAAAAAAGCCGTAGAAAGGCTCGATAAATTTGTCCGCAGCATCTAAAAATTAGTCTGTTGACTGTTGACTGTTAACTGTTGACTGTTGACTGTTAACGGTTAACGGTTGACTGTTAACTGTTAACTGTTCAAAACTGACAACCAACAACTGACAACTGACAACTGACAACTGACAACTGACAACCAACAACTGACTAATAACTAAAGCTGTTTTGTCATAATCTCTTTGAGCAAATCCAGCCCCTTCTTAACTCGCCGAGAAACAGTCACCGCACTGATACCCAAGCGTTCAGCCGTTTCCTTCTGCGTCAAATCGTAGAGAAACACAAACTCCAATATCTCGCGAGTCCGTTGTTCCAACATAGCCAAAGCTTGCTGTACGCGAATTTGATCCTCTTGCGCCAACTGAAAACTCCGATACTTGCTATCGGGAACCAATTCTCCCAGACAAGTCGCCCCCTCATCTTCATCTTGCATCGGCGCGTCCAAACTCAGAGGCGATCGGTTCAGATGAGCCAGCTTAATTTCTTGCCATTCTTCTACAGAAACCTCAAGGACTGCTGCTACTTCAGCATCCGTAGGTTTGCGGTTGAACTGCACCTGCAACTCCTTGATCGCTGCTACTGATTTGCGTTCCAGGGATTGCCAGTGGCGGGGAAATCGCACAGAAGGGCTTTTGTCCCGCAAGTAGTGTTGAATTTCGCCCCGAATGTAGGGAATGGCAAAGGAACTAAAAGCGTGCCCCTTCGCGATATCAAACCGCTCGATCGCCCTGATCAACCCAATACATCCGACTTGCAGTAAATCGTCGTAGCTTTCACCGCACTGGTTGATCCAGTGGTAAACTTCTTTTCTGACCAGTCCAATATTCAGTTTAACTAACTGATTGCGGATTTCATTCGATCCAGAAAGTTGGTACTCGCGCAACAATTGCAAATTTTCGCTTTTTAGCTCGTTCGGCAGTGTGGTAGACATGGTGGCATAAGGGTGGGTAGAGCAGAGGACTGAAGTTGCTTTAGATCTAGTTTCCAATCTAGTCTAAAAAAATTCACTTTTAGGTAGTGTAATCCTAGCACTTAATAGGTGTGATAGCGGACACACCAGTTGAGTTTTCGGTACGTGAACGGATTTAGCGGGATTCTCCGCATTTTTTCGGCATAAGGCAGACTTTTACCAGGTAGAACGCCTTCGACCGCATCCCCAATTTAACCAGGTTTTTTGAAAAAAATATTATAAGCTGAAAGCGGTTTGAATACAATACTTTAATTAATAAAAAATCCCAACTTCATAACTTGCGAATGACCACTATTCAATCATAAATTTAGTCATTAGTCAACAGTCCTAAGTTATGTTGCTCAAGACTGTTGGCTAATGAAGGGCGAGCAGGAGCTTTATGGCTAGAAACTGCTCAAGTTCGATCGATCCAGAAAGCCAATTTTATGACACAGAAGGCTCAATGCGAGCGTAAAACAAACCCCGAATTTTCACGTCCAGAGCCGGTCTAGCTCCCAAATCAGTATCAGAAGGCTGCGTGCTCTCAAAAATCCCGCCAACTTCGCCAGTGGCGCTGTTGACTTTAGCAACTTGGAGAGAAATTTTGCCGGCCTTAGTGCGAGTGTCAGCCACCTTAACATTAGCCCGCACGCGTTTGGAATTATCAGAAGCCGGAAGCGCTACAGCATTGTCATAGCCAGTCGATACCCCGCGAGCTTTAGGGTCTAAAAAGCCTGCGCTGCGGTAAGAAGGAACGTTAAACTCCCCTCGCAAATCGGTGGAAGTATTGATAGCAACTACTCCCGGTTCGGAACTGGCCACTAGCTGTTTAATGGTAAACAAGAAAGGTACTTGCTCTCCGCCCGGTAACTGAATCGTAATAGCTTGAAAATCCAAGCCGTCTTCTTCTGTGAAAGTCAGAGTGCCGTCAGTACCGACCTTGAGCGTACCTTGAACTTGGTCAATGCTCGACGTGAACCGTGTCAGCAATTTACCAGGCACAAATTCCGCTTCTTGGCGTTTGTTTGCTGGTTCTTCCTTCACAAAATAAGTTGTGGGCTGCAAACACAAACCAGTCAGTTTATAGGTGGCGCCCGCTTCGATGGGGATCGATCCCCGAGAAGTTTCTGCCAAGCTAGGGCAGTTATTAGCCAAGCCAGTACCTCTAATCTGGTCGTAGGTGAGCAACTCGGTAGTTGCCACCGTCGTGTCAGAAGCAGAAGAACAAGCAACCAGCGCACTCATGCAAAAAGCTAAAAGTGCAACAATTAAAGCACGATATTTCATTGCAAACCTCAATATCCAACATCGGATTATATTAAGAAAAAGCCCTAGTTCGAGCAAAATATAATTGCCCGCCGGCAGGCTAGGCCAGCGCTTAGGGTAGCATTTAGATCCTGATCCCTCGCTTCACCGAGACCGGCATTGACTCAAAAAATCAAGCTAGTGCGCCGTGAAAATAAGCATGAACTTATGATTTCTCAATCATGTTCGGATCGCAGCCCAATACACATGGTACGACGGGTTGTGCTCTTTTCCTGACTTGGACTGCAAATTAATATTGCTTAAGTCAACCTACTTAAGTTACTTTGCTTATGACCCCGAATGGCGATCGCGACTAGCTCGATTAGTCGGTTGACCAAAAGGCTGGGGACAAAGGCCTTGTAGATTTCAAAGGAAGCAGCAGTATGGACAACGGCAAAGATTTAGAGTCAGAAAAGTTGCAGTCTCAAATGCAATCGCTGACAGAGGCGATTCGGACTTTAGGCGAAAGTTGTCAGGGAGACAGTCTGCTGCTTTTGGCCCTGCTGCGGAGGCTGGAAGCTTCGCACCGGGAAATTCGGGACGGTTTGTTTCAAGCGTCTTTTCCCGACAACCGCCAAGCACTTTACAAACTGCTCAGGAATATTGAAGCCAATGGCGGCTGGCCTTACATCCACCGCATGAAACTTCGATCGCTCTTGGGGTACAGCCAACAATTATCTCCCCTAGAAGATTCTCCAGCCGAGTCGCCAGAAGACTCGGCCGAAACTCCCCAAGACGTTAAATAGTTTTGAGTGATGAGTTTAGTGAGTTTTACATTAACTCATAACTCATCACTGAGCGGCGCGATCGCACCTAGAACCCGTAAGGTGGAGGAACAGGTGTAGGAGCAGGTATCAGGTTCTGCCCCGCCGGCGGGAATATCGGCGTCTGCTGGCCCGGCATTGGCAATAGTCCGGGCGCCGGGGGGATCGAACTAATTGATAGCAGAGGCGAATCAGGCACGCTAACAGTCGGCGGAATCGGAATCCTCGCAGCAGTCGGCGTGGGAGTCGGAGTTGGTGCTGCTGTGGGAGTCGGAGTTGGTGCTGCTGTGGGAGTCGGAGTCGGTGCTGCTGTGGGAGTCGGCGTCGGTGCTGCTGTGGGAGTCGGAGTCGGCGTCGGAGTCGGAGTCGGCGTCGGAGTCGGAGTCGGTGCTTCCGTGAGAGTCGGCGTCGCTTCTTCCGTGGAAGTTGGAGCCGGAGCTGGACTTGGAGACGGAGCTGGAGTTGGAGGTACAGTTGAATCTGTAGTTGAAGGTGAAACTAAATCTGTAGTTGGAGTTGGAGGATCTGCAATTGTGGTGGTAACTGTAGTGGTAGTTGTAGTTGTAATGGTGCCTGGCCTGGGAGTAATCGGCCCAGTCACAGCGATAAAATCGTTGACATCGACCAGCGCCGCCGGAGTGTCTGTCAAAATTGCTAAAAGCTTGCCGTCGAGCGTAATTACTGTATCCCTGAGATTTGAACCGTTGCCTTGGCTAACTACCAGTTGACCGAAAGATAAATTGCTCGGCAGTCCAAAGAAATCCTCTGCGTCATTGTAATCAGTAATTAAAACCAAACTGCCAGGCCCGGCTCCCAATCCAAAGACATCGCTGCCGCTGCCGCCAGTCAGAGTATCCGAACCCTCGCCTCCGATTAAAGAATCATTACCCTCTGCTCCAAATAAATTGTCATTGCCGAAACCGCCCAAAATTGTATCGTCGCCGATACCTCCAGCCAAGGAGTCATCACCAAAACCACCGTCGATACCATCATTACCTTTGCCACCAAACAGAAAGTCATTACCTTCATCTCCCAGTACCGAGTCGTCGGCTTCATCGCCGCGAAGGGTATCGGAACCGGTGCCGCCAAAAACTGTATCGTCAGCCTTGCCACCGAATATCTGGTCATTACCAGCATCTCCGAAGAGCGAATCGTTGTCGGCATTGCCGTACAAAGTGTCGTCGCCGTCGCCGCCGGTCAAATAATCGTTGCCCTCAGCGCCCAACATTTGATCTCTACCACTGCCGCCGTTGAGAGAATCGTTCCCCGCATTCCCGTAGAGAAAGTCGTCATCAGCATTCCCGAACACGGAATCGTCGCCGTCATTCCCTGTGAGGGTGTCGTTGCCAGTACCGCCGGCAATTACATCAAAGCCTCCGTTGCCAAAAACTAAGTCGTCCCCTGCATCTCCCAACACGCTGTCTATCCCGTCGTTGCCTTCGAGGATGTCGTTGCCTAAACCGCCACGAATCGAGTCGTCGCCGTTTCCGCCGGAAGCAAAATCGCGGCCTTGGTTGCCAATAAGTTCGTCATTTCCTTCACCGCCAATCAGCGAATCTGCTCCGTCACCTCCAAGAAGCTGGTCGTTGCCGCCGTCGCCCTCTAGGGTGTCATCTCCTCCCGCACCCAGGAGCGAATCATCGCCATCTAAGGCGCGAATTCGATCGCTCAGCGGAGTTCCTAGAATAAAGTCGTTGCTGTCTGTGCCGATCAGGTTTGCCATAGGGGATACACCGGTCCTCAATAAAATAAATTGTTTGAAATTATGTTAATCGCCTTCGTGACAAGGGATTGCTGCTTGCCTAGGTTAGCATAATTGAGATTTTGGCAATCTGGGGAAGGGGCGCTGGAAGTTTTGCTCGTGTCCGCAGTTGCGATCGGGGCTGGTATAATGCCCGATCGGCAATCTAATTTAGTTACTTTGGATTTTTTCAAATAGAAATTAGTCGATCGCACTCAAGGAAGTCAAACTAGACAAACAAAATGTTGACTAATGAAAAATGAATAACCTTTTTCATTAGTCAACAGTCATTAGTCATTAGTCATTAGTCATTAGTCATTAGTCATTAGTCAACAGTCAACTTTTATTCAGTAACAGGTAACACTATCTCAAATTCACTCCCTCCCGCCAAAATAGAATTGACATTAATTGTTCCGCCGTGGGTTTCGACTACAATCTGGCGGGCGATCGCCAATCCTAACCCAGTACCTTTTCCTACTGCCTTCGTGGTAAATAAATGGTCAAAAATCCGCTGTTTTACTGCTTCAGTCATACCCGCACCGTTATCGGCAATCTGAATTTTGATATGTCGATCACCCGACAGACTGGTACGAACAGTGATACAGTGTGGATTTGCTTTAATTGCCTCCAAACTGCGTCCTTGGTTTGATTCTTCTAGGGCATCGATCGCGTTAGCAAGCAGGTTCATAAAGACTTGGTTCAGTTGACCAGGAAAGCATTCGATAGGGGGGAGATTGCCGTAGTCTGTGACGACTTCGATCGCAGGATGGTGTTCGTTGGCTTTGAGCCGGTGTTTCAAAATTAAGATGGTGCTGTCAATGCCCTCATGGATATTAAACGGAACTTTGTAGTCTTTATCGGCTCTGGAGAAGGTGCGGAGGCTGGTGCTAATGCCGCGAATGCGATCGCACCCCACTTTCATCGACAACAGCATCTTTGGCAAATCTTCTAAGGCATACTCTAAATCAATCTCCTCAGCATCTTCTTCAATTTCTTTGCCAGGATTGGGCAGTTTTTCTTGATATAATTTTAAGTGATTAATCAAATCTTTAATCGTGGTTGTTGCTTCCTCAATATTGCCGCTAATAAAGCCGACAGGATTATTAATTTCGTGGGCTATTCCTGTGACTAGATTGCCCAACGTGGACATTTTTTCGCTTTGCACGATCTGTAACTGTGCTTGCTGCAAATCAAGGAGCGATCGCTCTAATTCTTTTGCATAAGCTTGAGATTGTTGGTACAATCGAGCATTTTCTATAGAGATAGCCGCTTGGGCGCACAAAAGTTGAATAACTTCTGTGCGATCTTCTGTAAATGCACCAATTGTCAAGTTATTTTCTAGATATAGCAACCCGATTAATTTACCCTGATTTAAAATGGGCGCGCACAGCACACTTTTGGGCTTTTTCTGTATCAAATACGGATCGGCAATAAAATCCTTTTGTACTGCTGCATAATCCAAAACGACAGTTTTCCAAGTCCGCTTAACATAGTTGACCACAGCAGAGGGAAAGTCGTCGCTGGCTGACAGCGGTACAGATATTGAGATGACATCTTGATTGAAGGAGGCTACAGCTTCGATGGCGAGATTCCCATCCTTCATCAATAGCAGAACAGCTTTTTTTGCCCCGGCATTTTCCATCACGACAGACATCAATCCAGCCAGCAATTTTTCTAATTTAATTTCACTCGATAGAGTTTGGGAAGCTTTGAGAATAGCCGCGAAATCGAGGGTTTCGTAAATATTGTTGCTGCTAGATAGAATTGTTTGGAATCTTTGAGGTAAAATTGACGATTTATTGATTGGGTGGAGGCGGGTTTCGCAGATTAAACAACGATTTTCTCTTGCCTGCAATATGGGAGCAAGAAGTTGGGGATACCGTTTTTCTAAGTCATCGATTTTGGCTTTCGCACCCCAGCGAGCATAACAGTAGTAGGCTTCTTGCATATAAGCTTGCGCCACTTTTTCTTTGCCCCAGTCGAGGTAGAATTTAGCTGCTAGTTCGTTAGCGAGAGCTTCTTCTTGGATGTATTCGTTTTCTTGCGCTCCAGAAATGGCGCGATCGTACATTTCCATAGCTTCTGCCCTCTGTCTGGCAACTCGGTATTTCTCTGCTTCTACCAACTGCCACTTATGCAAATAATTCATGGGGGCGTGTTCTGCCCAATGCTGCAACTTCCTTTGATTTTCCTGAACTCGTTGCGACTGCGTTTCTAACTTTGTCTCGGACTCAGGAGTGGCAAGGGCTATGAGTGAGTCATAGAAATATAAACCAGCTTCGGAAGGAGTTCCTGCACTTCCCGCTATATACTGTCTTGCTCGATCGACATCTACGGAGGCCCGAGCAATGTCTCCCAGCAGGAATCTCAACGTCGCCCTGTAGAGATAGAAGATGCAGAGTCGGTACAAATCGCTAGAGGCAAGCGACTGAGAAACCAGCTTCTCCTCATAGCGTTCCTGTTCACAGGAAATCTCCAAGTTGTTTGGATTACCCAATAAAAACAGCGTTGTTTCCCAATAAATCCAACAATAACTTGCCGCCGTTAGTTGGTTGAGGTCGAGTAATTGCTGACGGTATGCCCGAATTTGGGGCTCAAGTTCTGCCAAAGGTTGACCGCACCAGTAGGAATTTAGACAAAATCCATGCCCATTATGCCCGACAAACTCTAGATTGCCTGTTTCTAATCCGGCTTGATAGCCTGCCTGAAGAATGGGGAGGGTCTCCCGCAAATGCGATTTGCGATGGTACACCAAGACTCCGATCGCAGCAAAAGTTGCAGAGCGAATATTTTTGGCATCCGCGCCACTGCCAAGACGATAAGCTAATCGGCAAAATTGATCGGCTACCGTCACATCTTGTAGAAAGTTGTTGAGAATCATCCCATAACAACTATAGCTATAAGCTGAACTACGACTGTTGCCATATTGGATAGATAAATTTACCTGTAAGGCAGTCACCAGCGCAAACAAAGACGAACCACCCAGATAACAAGCTGACGCCATAGTTGCCGCCACTTGCATCGCGGCCAGCTTTTGGGGGTTGACCATCGCTGGCAGATCGAATAACTCTTCAATCGGTCGATCGCCGATCGAGCTATTAATTTCCTGCACTGCTTGCTGAATATCTTCTGATGTAGGGCTATCGGGCAATTCTACTCCTAATTCTTTGAGACTCAACAAACCGATAGCAATTCCTTCTAAAAACTTGTTCTGAGACGATAATGCCTGAATTTTGACGATGTAAACGCTCACTCGCTCTAGGGGAGTTCGGGTATGATGAATCACAGTGTCAATCCACTGATTCATCTGGTCAAATTCGCCACAGAGTGAAGCCACTTCTGCAGCTATGTCGTGCAAGTTCAAGGTCATCTCGTACTGTCGTTGCCAAGCGCTCTCTCCAAGCAAATTTAGCCCGATCGCAGCATACTCGCGAGCAGCTTGATAAGCAGTAGCAGCTCTGGCTTTGCGGCAAGCCGTGAGGTTTAGTTGTGCCAAATCATCACGTTGTGTTTGGTCTTCAATCAGCGCAATACCATAATTCAACTGATTGACAACTGAAAAAATTTGCTCTTCTATAGCTGCAGGTGAAATTTGCTGGATCAGCAATTGTCCAATCTGATAGTGAACTCGCGCTCGCTCTTGTTCGGGAATTAAAGAATAGGCGGCTTGCTGAACGCGATCGTGCAAAAACTTGTAATTTACCACCTCCGAATTTTCGGTCTCCTCCCGTCTTTCTCGCCCCATATAAAACTTGTATATTTCACTTTCAGGCAGGATTAACCCCTCTTGCAAAGCCTTCCACAAATCCGCCGCCGTTTCGGTTTCCAGTTGCTTGGAAACAACTGCCAAAGTCCCCAAATCAAAGTGATTCCCAACACAAGCAGCCAACTTCAACACATTCTGAGTCGCGGGCGGCAATTTTTGCAACTGCAACGCCATAAACTCGACCACATCATCCGTCAGCGCTGCCTCCCGAACTCGAACAATATCGCACTGCCAGTAACCAGCAAGCCGATCAAACTCAATCAGCCCATCCTGATGCAGTGCTTTGAGAAACTGCGTTGCAAAAAAGGGATTTCCCTGGGTTTTTTGTGCCACCAATTCCGCCAACGGTATTGCCCAAGATGGATCGCAATTGAGCGTATCAGCAACCAAATGATTTAGACTTGTTGAACTCAACGGTTCCAGGGTAATAGTATTCACCGTTGCCCCACCTTTGACCACTGCATCCAGTGTCTGCATCAACGGATGTGCTGCCAATACTTCATTATCTCGGTAGGCACCAATTACTAATAAATAGCCGGTTTCCGACTCGGTAACAAGCAGTTGCATTAACCGCAGCGAGGCGGAATCTGCCCACTGCAAATCATCCAAAAACATCACCAGGGGATGTTCTGGCTTTGTGAACACCTTAATAAAGTTTTGAAACAGCAAATTAAACCGATTTTGTGCCGCAGTTCCTAATAATTCCAGTGCGGGTGGTTGTTTCCCAATAATTCTTTCTAGTTCGGGAATTACTTCAATAATGACTTGGCCGTTATCGCCCAGTGCTTGGAATATTTGACTTTGCCAAGTTTTCAACATTTCGTCACTTTCGCTCAGCAATTGTCCGATTAAATCTCGAAATGCTTGGACAAAAGCTGAGAAAGGAATATTGCGGTTAAATTGGTCGAATTTGCCTTTGATGAAATAGCCGCGCTGGCGGACAATTGGTTTGTGAACTTCATGCACAATTGCAGTTTTCCCAATCCCCGAAAAACCTGCTACTAGCATCATTTCAGTTGTGCCACTACTGACGCGATCAAAGGCTTGGAGTAGGGTTTCTACTTCAGTTTCGCGACCATAGAGTTTTTCTGGTATAATGAATCGATCGCCAACATCCCTCTGCGCGATCGCAAAACTCTTTATCCTACCGTTTTCTTCAAGTTGCTCCAAACAACATTCTAAATCGAATTTCAGCCCTAACGCACTCTGATAGCGGTCTTCGGCATTTTTCCCCATTAATTTGCTGACAATCTCCGAGAGTACAGGCGGGATTTCAGGATTGATTTCATGCAGTGATGGTGGTTGCTTCGCAATATGACAGTGTACTAATTCCATCACATCGTTGGATTGAAACGGCAATCGTCCCGCCAGCAATTCGTAAAAAGTCACGCCCAAAGAGTAAAAGTCAGTGCGGTAGTCTATGCGGCGATTCATCCTTCCCGTTTGTTCGGGAGAAAAATAGCCGAGTGTCCCTTCCAGCAGGTTAGGATTCATCAGGGTTTGAGTTTCCCTTGGTAGCAAAGATGCAATATTAAAGTCAATGAGTTTGACTTGTTTTGTTTGGGGATGAATTAAAATATTGGCGGGTTTAATGTCTTTGTGAATTATCCGGTGGCGGTAGAGTATATCTAATATATTGCTCAGGTCGATCGCCACTTGCAAAAACTCGATCAGAGTCGGCCGAGTTTCCCTTTTTTCCGTCCATTCCTTCAGAGAAATTCCCCCAAAGTCTTCCATTACCAACGCATAGCTGTTGTGGTAGGTTTCCAAGCTGTAGGTTTCGATGATTCCGGGCAAGTTGAGGTTTTTGGCGATGGTGTACTGATTACGAAATTGCACCAGTTCGCTGAAGCTGGGATACTGACTCCGCAAGACTTTGATGGCGACCTGTTTTTGGTCGCCAGTGCGGAAAGCTCGATAAACTAGGGTGCGATTTCCTGAGTAAATGCGATCGAGAATTTGATAACCTGTCAATGTAAAATTTATACTTGCCATACTTTTATTCTTCCCGTCCTCCGCCGGCTATTTCCACATTAGCAGAAGCCAATACACTTTCCCTGTCCAGTGATTGTTAAATTAATATGACATAGAGCGCTCAAAAATTGTGATGGGGATCACTGAAATAATACACTTTTTAAACTTACCAAATCCTATTTTTATTAAAAATTAAATAGCCTCATCCATAGGGGAATAGTGAATAATAAACTAACGCAGCCGAGGCCGATCGCAGTTACGGCTAATTCGCGATCCAGATTGAAAGCTTCTGCCAACAACGTAGTACCAAAAGCAGGAGGCATCGCCATTTGCAGCACTAGCACAAGTCGCGGCGCGCCCGCGATCCCCAAAAATGTTAATCCCATGCCAATTACCAAGGGAATTAACAACATTTTAATCGCCAGACAAGCCAAAACTTGTTTGAGGTTGTGCAAGGAATTCAACTTGCTCAACTGCATCCCGATCGTAATTAAAGATAAAGTAATTACCGTCCAAGCACCTGTTGTTAACAATTCTGCGATTGGTGCCGACAGTGGCAAGCTGCGCGAGACAAATCCTAAACCAAAAGCCCACAGTGCCGGATTCATAAAAATTGCCTGCAGGGGTGTTAACCAACTATGAGGGCGATCGCTTTTACCGCAGTGAGAAGCAATAGCAACTCCCAGTATATTGATTGCCATGGTAGTGCCTAGCAAGTCGTAAAACAACGCCCAGGCAAAGTGTTCCGAACCCAATAAGGACAAGGTGACGGGAATGCCTAAAAAACCCGTATTACCCACCATCGTTGCCAATAAGAAGCTGCCTTGAGTGGGCAAACTCCAAGCGCTGGTGTGTTCCCGGCTATTTTGGGCGATCGGATTAAGAGTCTTGAAACGTTCCTCGCCCACACCGAAATTGATCAAAATCCAAGCGAGTCCTCCACCTGCTAGAATTGCCGCCCAAGCTATCAGCGGCGCCATCCAAATAGCGCCCGACAAATTGGCGCGGCGGATGAAAGCAACAATGCTCAATGGCGTGCCAAAGAAGAAAAGAAACTTGGCTAAATATGTAGAATAGCTTCTTGGTAGCTGGCGGCCGAGGAAAAATCCCAACGCCACCCATCCGATCAGATTTATATAAAGTTTGAGCAGTGGATTTTCTAAATAAAGCATGATTTACTAAATATTTACTAAACGACTTACGCACATATACTACGTTTGCCAAAAAAGCCCACCTTTACCCTACCGCCGCAGTTTCCCCTGGCACTGCAGCGCTAAATATTAATGCTTATTCAGCTTCGCAGATAATTTTCTCGACAGGCCTTGACATCCACAGAAGCGCGTGTCATGATGAAGTTGAGGAATAAGTCAACATAGGTGGAAACTATGGCACGGCAAGCAAAACAATCGTCTCAAGTCAAAAGTTCCAGCAGCCAAGCAGCCTCCAATACTCGCACCAAGTTTACCCTCTACAATTTTGCCGGAAACGCAAAGGCATTCTATCTAGTCGATCGCCTTAATTTAGAAAGAAAGCCCGGCGATATCCCACAAAAATCCGTCGCTCACAGCATCATCATCATCGACCGTTCCGGCTCAATGTATTATGACTTAGAACCGCTGAAAGAAACCCTAATCAAGCTTTTGACCTTAGACGAATACAACAATTACCAGCTAATTGTCAGCCTGATTTCCTATGCTAGCAATCGGGACGTAATTTGTCACTTCCAGCGAATTCCCATTCAAGAAGTGCTGAAGTTTGACTCTCAATACATCAAAGAAATTCAAAAAATCCACACGGCGGGCTGTACCTGCATATCGCAGTCGATGCAACTCGCTAAATCTCTGGTTAAAGCGGGAGAAATGACAGCGATCAATTTGCACACAGACGGCTATGCAAATGACCCCAGTGCCAATTCGGAAGCTGCAAAACTAGGGGAAATTTGCGAAGAACTCAAAGACATGGATGTGTTTGCCAACACGATATCCTATGCCTCTGCTGACTTCAAACTGCTTTCCAAAATCGCCAACACATTATCGGGAAATTGCATCCGCGCTGGCGAAGTCAAAATGGTTTATGATGCTCTTTACGACAGCACAAAACTGTTAGGCAGTTCCGTTGCACCTCCGCTGGAAGAACCGTTAATTAAGGAATACGATTATCAAGTTTTTGTTTCCAAAAGTGGCAAGAAAATCAACGGTTCATCGAGTACGCTGAAAATTTGCGGGCTGAAAGCAGACGATCGGGGACTGTTTTACAAATATCAGAAAATCGCCAAAGATGAGTATGACAAACTAGATGTTCCCGTTGCTCAAACTGATGAGTCGGTGTTTGCTTTTGCGAAAGCTAACCTCGCTGACGGCAATTTAAATACGGCTAAGTATGCGCTGGCGAGTACCTTCGATGCTACTTTGACGGAAAAACACGCGAAAGCTTTGACAAATGCCCAAATAGCCGAGTTTACGGAAGATTTGGAACAGGCTGTTTTTGCGCCTGATGTGTTGAAAAATCATGAAATTGGCGATCGGGTAAAAGTCAGCGATAAAATTTCCCTGCTGGAGTTGATCGAGATATTGGAGGAAAACAGCAACAGCATCATCATCAACTTGAAACACTTGCAAGAAAATTATCAGCGCAAAGGTTTGAAGCGAATTGAGGGAAAGCGAGACGAAAACGGCAACCTTGTCAAGCCTTGGCTGAAAACTGAATTCTTAGACGGTGGCGAATACGTGCAAATGGGTTCCTTTGCCATCAATCAAAATACCGCTACCATCAATATGCTGATTACCCGAAAAGCTAAGCTGGTAAAAGTTGAGGATGGAACTTTAATCGCAGAAGTGGCGGGAATTCTAGTTACAGACCTCAATACTTTCAACAATTATACCATTGTCAGCGACGGCGAAGTTAATATCAAATCGCAGCGAACCAAAATCAGCAGCAAACCCGTGTTTGATTTGCTCAAAAAATGCGGTGTCCTTGAAAAAGACGGTTCGCCCGTGCAAGAATTTGACTTCCGTTCAGAGTACGATATAAAGTTAGATAATTTGCCGCTAGTGCCTTTTGACGGGCGTTACCGCAGCCTTGACGGAGTGTTTGAGGAACTCGCCGAAATCAAAATTCTCTCTAGCATTCTCTCGGCTCATTTGAAGGAAGAATCCGAGGCTTACACAGCGGAACAATTGGAAGAATTGAAACAGCATTATCTGTCAAAAAACCTTTACCTCAACTTTCCCACGACGACGGAATACACAGATTTAAAAAGTGCGATCGCCAACGGTTCAGTAGATTCGCGAGTCAGCTACAAAATCGACATCGGCAGCAAAAACATTCTCAACTTCGGCAAATTGCACTCGGCCAACAAATTTCTCGATCGCCTTTATGAAGTTTACCACAAAAACACGGGCGAAAAGCTAGCAAAACCGACATTTGACATCACCTTAGATGAGCCTGTTGTCTTCGCACACAAAACGCTGTCATCACGAACAAAAATCACCAAAGTTGACGACTTGATGAAACTGATTTTCGATGAGTTTTTGGGGTTGGAAGATAACGGAATTGTTAGCGCTACTTTAGCCAAAGTGGGTGCAGATAGTTTGCTGCGCCTTTTGCAAGCGAAATGGCAGGGAGAAGATGTCAAGCGAGACGAATTTGTCGCTGCTTTAGCTAATGCGAATGAGCGACTGGAAGCTTATGCGGAAAAAGTGTACAGGGAAAAAGTTTCACCGCTGGTTTTCTATATCGGTTCGACCGGACTTATCCCGGATGAAATGGAGGCCAAAGCGGCGACTGCTGAGGAAATTAATTCTAAATACGGCAACTTGCAATTTTCTAAAGATGAGCAAGAGGGGATGTTTTTTGAAGTGGGAGACTGCATTATTAGCGTGTATGCTAAGAATGAGTATTTCACGGTAGGGAAGTAGGAATTATGGTGGGCATTATTTGCCCACCTTGGTTAAATATGGTTGATTGAAATGAACCGCAAAGGCGCAGCGGTGGCGACTAGGAAATAGGTAAATGGGACAAGTGTTAGGTTGCCAAGACGAAAGGAGCGATCGCAAATCTTCTATGATGGGAATTTTTCGAGTTTGTAACTTTCATGTGGTGTTACTTTTGCAAAAAAATATTCTGTCGTAGGATAGAGATTAACGCTATAAAAAAAATCTAGTAGCCAAATTCTAGGGAATTAGGTTACAATGATATTATGCAAATTCTCATACGGAGGGCAAGCCAATGACACAAACATTATCAATGTCTGTTCTCTATAAAAAACTCTCGGCGATCGGTTTCCCAAAACGTTTCGTTCAAGAAAAAGGTTTGCCCAGTTGGTGGAATGAAGAATTAGACAATAAACCCGTCGCCGTCCTAGAGGGCGCTGGTCATATTGCCCAACGTCTGCACCTAGACCTCAAAAGTCTTTTAGCCGAAAATCAGAAGCCTCAGTTTAAGCCCTTACTCCATACTAAGTTCAAGTACCATCAACAGGATAAAGCAGGCGTACCTGATGTTGCCCATCAACTTGCCTCACGGGTTGCGGAAGTCGTAGCTGATACTATAAAGCTCGAATTTCAGCCCATCCCATCCGACCCTCATCAAGTTCGTTCAGAGATAGTTGCCAAACATCCTCAAGTCACTTTATACAGCTTGCTCGATTACTGTTGGGAACATGGTATCGCTGTTGTCTATTTTAAGAATTACCCTAAAAATACCCGCAAAATTAGAGGCATGATCCAATGGCAAGGTGAGCATCCCGTGATTGTCTTGAGTAGTGGTAAGACACAACCAGTATGTCTAGCATTCGATCTTGCCCATGAACTGGGTCATCTCGCCCTTGGTCATATTAAAGAAGGTATTTTGATTGATGATGATATTAAGCCAGACTCTGACGATCGAGAAGAAAGAGATAGCAATCAGTTTGCAGTTAAACTGCTAGTCAACAGTTTTGACAACTCTGTCGGTCAGAAAAAATTCAATAATGCAAAAGACCTAAAGAATAAAATTATTCAACTTATTCAAAGTGACTCAACTATTGATCCATGTGCATTAGCTTTAAATTATAGCTGGTATAACAAAGATTATTTTCCATTGTCTTTGAAATGCGTAAATTTAATCAATCCTGCTAAAGAAGGACAAAAGACTATTAACACATTTTTAGAGCAGCATCTAAATTGGGATGAATTAAGTGACGATAATGCTGATTACTTAGACCAAATTTTAGGAGAATAGCTTTGTCTGCTTGTATCTATTGCATCGATAATGACATCATCAAAAAGCTTGCTACATTCCAGCTATTCGATAGGACTCTTCAATTATTTGATGCTAGTTCTGAGCAAGTTAATATCCTAGAGACGGCACAATATAAATTTGAAGGCGATTGGAAAAAATTTGAAAGAGGAAAACCTCGAAAACCCGAAGATCCTTTGATTAATTATAAACAAGTTCTTTATCTTTCTAAGACTTTACCAAAAATATCTGAATCTGATATTGACCAAGAAATTTTCATTCAATTATCCAATATTGAAAATATCGATACAGGTGAGGCAATTCTCACAAGTCATGCTATACAAATTATCCAAAAAGATAAATCTGCTCAGATTTTTACTGGAGATAAAAGATTTATCAAAGCCTTAGCAAAAGTTAACTTACCTATCATTCAAGAGTCTCTAAATCATAAATTATGGTGTTTAGAACAACTTGTTCTCAAAAATATTGAAGCCGATGGCTTTGAGACTATTAAGGATCTCATTGTTCCTGTTCGAGAATGTGATACAGCAATTAAGAGTGTTTTTGGTTCAGGGCTTAAATCAACACCTGAGAACTCCCTAGCTACTTTAAAAAAGTATATTGAGGAGTGTCGGCAGGAGGCAGGTAATCTACTAAATCCTTACAAGTAGATTTAAGTGTGACACGCTTGCCTTAGTCCTGGCTTAAAACGGAATTTCCTCATCTTCATCTTCCACAGTCTTAGCCGTCATCCGCCAACTGGTAATATACTCAATTTGCACATCAATTTTGTTAATCGCTTCCCCTAACCGCTTTTGGATGTATTGAGTCAGCGTCACCATAAAATCTAACTCAACTCCCACAGATAGGGCAAGTTTTGCCAAGCTAGCAAAATCTACCTTCAAAATCGAGGAACTGGATAACTTAAAATGGGGAGTATTTTCCTGATTTTGCACCAACATTGCTTTTTTAATGCGCTCTTTCAGATGCTCAACTTCAGAATCCAACAACTTCCATTCAGGCAAAATTTCTTGATACCTTTTGCCCAGCACTGTTAAATCCTCACTCTCCGGTTCCGGCGCAATTTTTTTAGTAGATTTCCGCCGTTGCTGTACATTAGAATTTAACCGCCAACTAGCAATATCCTCAACTTCCAAAGATGGATGAGCGATGAGTTGGCCTAACTGTTTTTGAATTTCTTTCGTCAGCGTCACCGGAAAATTCAACTCAATTCCCTCAGTTTGCGTCAGTCTGGCCAGCGTCATAAAATCAACTTTCATCGTTATCGAACTGGAAAGCTCAAAATAAGAACTGTCTTTGAGCTTTTGGGCCAGCATCCCTGCTTTAATGCGTTCTTTCACTTCAGCGATTTCTGAATCTAGCGGTTTCCACCGAGATTCTATTTCCTGATATTTTTCGCCCAATGCTGTCAAGTTTTCCGTTGCGGGTTCGGGGTAACATTGGGCAAGAATTTCTAGCAGGCGGCGATGCACTCCAGCTAAATAAACCGCGTCCATCTTGGCATATTCTAGCTGCTTCTCGGTGAGGGGACGCTTTGCCCAATCGCCACTTTGTTCTGTTTTATCTACATAAGCAATGCCGCAAAGTGTTTCTATTAAAGTTTTGAGTTGTCGATTAGGTAAGGGCAGAATGTAAGTGGGAATCTTGCTCGCCATTTTTAATGTGCAAGTGACATTTTGAGCGTCGTCATTGCCTAGAAATCGGATGTCATAGCTGGCGTTGTGCAAGACTTTTTCAATATCGGGATTTACCATGATTTGGTTGATGAAATCTTTGGCCAATTCAGGTTTATCCAAGACATCTAGTAGAAAAGTACCATCTCCACTCGAATCTGTGGAGTCAGCTAAAACCTGAATCAGAGATAATCTGGGGTTGGATTTATAGTCTGCTATTTCTGTATCAACCCACAGGATTTTAGCTTGGGCAAATTTAGCAATGAGTGCTTTGATGTCGTTTGCTGCTGTTAAATAAGGCATTTTTACAGACTTTTGCTATTAACTTTATGATTCTATTATGCTATAGCAATTATCGGATCGATTGTCAACGATTCAAGCGTCGGGCATGGCATTGCCGTGTCCTGGAGACACGCAAACCTCAGAAACCCGGTTTCTTCCTATATTTCTCATTGCTGTTGGCAAAACTCGTAGAAACCGGGTTTTTAGCCTCCCGTTTAAAAAAAAGAATGCAGTCGATCGCACTATTAACAATTCCCGCGAACTTCCTCTAAAAACCAGTTGCCTACTTCTGTATTGTCCGTCTGGCGACTGCGGCGCAAACCTTCCTCTAATAAAGCAACTTTTAGCCCCGGCAAAACTTGAGATTCCGTCAGCCGTTCGCTTCCCCGGTTAGCAATTATTTTGAAAGCAATAACTTGCGCTTTTTGTACGTCTACTACCCAATACTCAGACACTCCTAATTCTTCATAAATCATTCTTTTTGTCCCCAAATCGTCAACGAGAGAACTGTCGGCAATTTCAATTGCTAAATCTGGGGAAAATGTGCTATCTAAATTCACTACCGAACTGCCGCGAGGTGCCGTTTGCACCCGGTCTCCGATGTAGTAAGAAGCATCGGGTTGAGCGCCTCTGACACCTGTTTTGGCGTAGCTACAGTTGACCAGCAGTCTCATTTTTATACCTTTAGCAATGCCAAATAAATTGATTAAGATGACGATAATTCCGTTGTCATCAGCATGATCAGCCCCGACTGCTGCCATTTCAATCCTCAACTGTCCGTTGTAGTAGTAGCATTTTGCTCGATCGTACTCCGGCTGTTTAATAATTTCTATATATTCATCCCAAGTCGCTGTAACCCAGGTATCGGTTAGTAGTTTGGTTTGGAGTTGACTCATCATTACCTCACCGGAAAAAATCTTTGACTTTTGAGGGAAAACTTCTGAGTAGGGGCGAGCGCATTTTTACCATTCAGCAGTAAGGTACGCAGCGCGCACCTTACAAACTATTAACCTAGGACTATTCTGCCACTTCCTCAGATTCCGATTCTTCTGCCGATTCTTCACCAGCAGGCGGCACTAAAGCCACAGCTACGATCGAATCATCCTCATCTAACCGCTGCACCCGCACACCCGTTGCTGTGCGCGATTGAGTAGAAATTGCACTCACAGCCTGACGGATAATAATACCTCGGTTGGTAATGATCATCAATTCGTCATCTTCGTTGACAATTCGCAGCGCAGCTACCTGATCCTTACCCTTTTTCGACTTGAATTTAGTAGCCGTCAATCCTTTGCCAGCCCGTCTTTGTAGGCGGAATTGAGAAACTGGAACCCGCTTGCCGTAGCCGTTGGTGGTGATTACCAACACTGAAGGAACTTCGCTGCTAACTGTCGAAATTTCTTCGACCTCTTCGCCTTCAATTTCCTCGGCTTGCAATTCTAATTCTTCATCTTCCGTTTCCAATTCAGCACTTTCTGCCCCTTCAAATTCCGCTTCGTCCGTTTCTAATTGAGCAATATTAGCTCCCTCAAATTCGGAGTCTTCCGTTTCCAATTCAGCAATTTCGGCAACAATTGAACTAGGCAAAATGTCCATGCTAATCAACTCATCGCCCGATCGCAATTTCATTGATTTTACACCCCGCGTCGCGCGGCCGACTGGGCGCAACTGTTCGTGATTAGTGCGGAAATGAATAGCCATGCCTTGGCGCGTACCGATGATGATACTGTCACCAACTTTTGCTCTCCGTACCCAGCGCAGTTGGTCGCCTTCTTCTAGAGAAATTGCGATTAATCCATTAGTGCGGATGTTGCCAAAAGCCGAAAGTGCGGTTTTCTTAATGTAGCCACCGCGAGTCAGCATGACCAAGTATTCTTCGCTGGTGAATTCTGTCACTGACACCATAGAAGTGATTTTTTCTTCTATAGGAATCGGCAGCAGTTGCACCACGGGAGTGCCACGGGCAGTCCGGGAACAGACGGGGATTTGATAAGCTTTGACAGAGTAAACTACGCCCCTGTCACTGAAGAACAAAACGCTGTCATGATCGCAGCAGGAAAGGAAATGTTCTACTCCGTCGTCTTCTTTCATTTTCGCGCCTGCTTTGCCGCGAGTAGCGCGACTTTGGGCCTCGAAAGTGCTGACAGGCATCCGCTTGATGTAGCCTTGCTCTGTAATCAGAATAATTGCTTGTTCGTTGGCAATTAAATCTCTTTCATCGATTTCTCCTTCGGCGTGTTCGATGACGCTGCGCCTAGGAGTGGCGATTTTGGTTTGGATTTCGACTGCTTCAAATTCGGCGATTTCTAAGATGCGTTCCCGGCGCGCTAAGATATCTTCCAAATCTGCGATTTTAGCTCGCAGTTCTTCGTGTTCTTGCTGAATTTTTTGCGCTTCTAATGCTGTCAAACGCCGGAGTTGCATTTGCAGAATTGCGTCGGATTGCTGTTCAGAAAGACCGTAATTATCCATCAATTCTTGTTTGGCTGCGGCGGAGTCGGCAGCGGCGCGAATTAGGTGAATAATTGCATCTAAGTTGTCTAGGGCAATTAATAAGCCTTGCAGAAGGTGGTCGCGTTCTTCTGCTTTGCGGAGCTCGTATTGAGTCCGGCGAGTAATTGTCTCAATGCGGAAGTCTAGGAAGACATTGAGGAATTGGGAGAGCGTAAGTAGTTGGGGTTCCCCATTTACTAGCGCTAACATATTGGCTCCAAAGTTGGCTTGGAGGGGTGTTTGTTTGTAGAGGTTGTTGAGGACGACGCGGGGATAGGCGTCGCGCTTGAGTTCGATCACGATCCGCATTCCGTCTCTATCGCTTTCGTCGCGAATGTCGGAAATTCCATCTAATCTTTTGTCGTTGACAAGTTCGGCAATTTTCTCAATTAGGGCTGCCTTGTTTGTTTGGTAAGGCAATTCGGTGATAATAATTGCTTCTTTGTCGGGGCGGCCGGGATGTTCGATGGTTTCAATGCCGGCGACTCCGCGCATTGTAATCGAACCGCGACCGGTGGTGTAAGCATCGCGAATGCCACCTCTACCCAGAATTTGCCCTCCGGTGGGAAAGTCCGGGCCGGGGATGTACTGCATCAATTCCAGGTCAGTAATGGCTGGATTGTGAATTAGTGCTACTAAACCGTCAATTATTTCGCCTAAATTGTGGGGCGGAATGTTGGTGGCCATCCCTACAGCAATCCCGGAGGAACCGTTGAGCAAAATTTGGGGGATGCGTGCCGGGAGTACGAGGGGTTCTTGCTGGGAACCGTCGAAGTTGTCGCCGAAATCAACTGTTTCCGAGTCGATGTCGCGCAGCATGGAGTCGCTAGTCAACGCTGTGAGGCGACATTCGGTGTACCGCATGGCAGCGGGCGGGTCGTTGTCAACGGAGCCGAAGTTGCCGTGGCCGTTGATCAGGCGTTCCCGCATGGAGAAATCCTGAGCCATCCGCACCAGGGCGTCATAAACCGCTGTATCTCCGTGTGGGTGATACTTGCCCAGCACCTCCCCCACGACGCGGGCGCATTTGCGGAAAGGTCGATCGGGAGTCAAGCCCAATTCGTTCATGGCGTAGAGAATGCGTCGGTGAACGGGCTTGAGACCGTCCCTGGCATCTGGTAGCGCCCGACCGACAATTACGCTCATGGCGTATTCCAAGTACGATCGCGACATCTCATTACCCAGATCCGTCGGGATTATCCGCGACTCAGAGGTGCTCATAGGTTGAAAAACTCCGTTAAAAATTTAAATTTGACCGCTATAAATCTCAAAAATGCGATAAAATCGGTTTGGATTCAGTAGAGCTGCCAAATATTGCAAATTACTCCTGAAATTATATCACAATTTGCCTTTGACTTTATGGGAAAGTTGCCAGAAATATTAAGGGACGAAACAAGCACAATTGATAATTTGTCAGTTGGTGATTTAGTCAGCAGTTGGCTAAAGCTAGAAAGTTTTTTTTAGGCGGTCGGGTTTCATGCTTTCGTGAGTTTTTTGGACGCTCCTCTAAGAAATTAAAATGGTTACTCGATCGAAATTTTAATTTCACAAAACCGAAGGCCTTCTTAAAGCCAACTAAAAATCTAAAATCTAAAATCTAAAATCTAAAATCAGCCGATGCTACCCGTCATCTACTCCGAAGATTTCTTGCTGCACAAGACTGGAATGCTTCACCCAGAGCGACCAGAACGTTTAACGGCGATCGTCAATGCTCTGAAAGCTGCTCCTTGGGCGGATCAAATTGAGTGGCAACTGCCTACCCCAGTGGCGCACCGCGAACAAGAACTGTTCTCGGCTATCAAAAAAGTTCACTCGCAAAGATACATCAAAGAAGTCGAACATTTGGCTCATCGGGGAGGCGGCTACCTCGACGGTGATACGCCGATTTCTGCTGAAAGTTACGATGTAGCGCTGCTAGCGGCGAGTGCTTGGCTCGATGGGGTCGATCGAGTGGTGGCTGCGGGGGAACCGGCTTTTGTGCTGGCCAGGCCGCCGGGACACCACGCCGAAAACGCCCGCGCGATGGGTTTTTGCTTGTTTTCCAATGCTGCGATCGCCGCTCACTACGCCTTGGAACAGCCGGGAATCAACCGCGTCGCTGTCCTCGACTGGGACGTGCACCACGGCAACGGCACTCAATCTTTGGTGGAAAACAGCCGGCAAATTGCCTACTGTTCCCTGCACCAATCTCCGTGCTATCCGGGAACAGGAGATGCCGAGGAGCGCGGTGCCTACGACAACGTGCTGAACATTCCCCTGTATCCGGGCGGCGGCATAGCTGAATACCTGAGCGCCTTTGAATCTCTTGTCGTGCCTTTTTTGTCAAAATTTGAACCGGATTTGTTGATTGTCAGCGCTGGTTATGACGCTACTGCGTCTGATCCGCTGGCGAGCATGACTCTGATGCCGTCAGATTTCGGTACTTTCACCGGATACTGCCTGCAACTCACCCGCCGCATAGCTTTTGGTTTGGAGGGGGGTTACGCGCTGAAAGAGTTGGCCGAGTCGGTTGTGGCGACTATTGACCGATGCCTCAATTAGCTGGAAAATTGGCATAGGGAAAAATAAGGTTGAGAAGCGGTGAGGACGGGATGGAGAGTTGTTGAGGGCGATCGGCGAAGCTTAGATTTGGCGATCGGGCGATCGGGCTTCTTCCCTCGATCAACTGTCAACTGTCAACTGTCAACTGTCAACTGTCAACTGTCTCCTGACTTTAGTGACAAGCATCACCAATTTAAGAGATCCAAGTCACTGGGCATCAAAGTCTCGGTCACAGATTTTTAACCAAAAAATCACACCGTGTCAATGTTTTCGATCGCCTTTGAAGTCGCTCCCAGAGTGCATAATACAAATACAACAAGCCTGTTAAAATTTTATCTGTCTCAATCAACTAGGAGGTTTATCATGTCAGTATCCCAAATGACACTCGAAGAGTTATTTGGTCAGGTCATGTTCTCCAGCGTCGTGACTCGCCACGACCGGAGACAGCTCAGATCTGCACTCTTAGAAAGAACACTGAATGAAGATGAGTATGCCATCATCAACCGACTGCTGTACAACGTTCGCCGCGGTTGGGTAAAAATTGTCGATTAAAGACCTGGCAGCCACTCCCTGTAGAGGAGTTAATACCATTTTCGATTTTCGATTAAAGAACTGGTAATGACTGATAACTATCGGGGTTGAGAGCACGGGCCTACAGTTACACTTTTTGGGAACTCGTTACAAGTAGAACTTGCCAATTCGGGAAGTTTTTTGTGTTTAATAGTTGGCTCGAAAGTGTGATGGGTTTGACCAGTGTGTTAATTATCAAAATCTCGCTACAAATCAGCCTATAGGTAGAGATAATTATAAAATAACAGGTTTCGGGTGCATCTCTACTTGTTGAATAATTGTGAGTTTTGAGTTACTAACTGAGAAGTTATAATTAACTCAAAACTCATAATTTTTTGGATGTGAGATTGGAGATTGGAGAGTGGGAAAACTGATGAATATCAGGGTTGAGAACCGCTATAAAGTTAAGATTTTTTAAACTGGTATTAAGAATCAAAACTATAAGCAGTTTCCGGTTGAGGAGGAGTGTGCGATCGTACAAGCACAGCCAGTCGCATTGGTCGATCGACCATTCCGGCAATTTGAGCCCGGAAGTGTCAAAATATTAACAACCAGTTCATCCCCAAAATATATGGCTCCCGCCGTTTTAATTGAAAATCTTCAGAAACGCTACGGCACTGTAGAAGCCGTTAAAGATGTTTCCTTCAAGGTAGAACCGGGGGAAATATTTGGTTTGCTAGGCCCCAACGGTGCAGGCAAAACCACAACCCTGCGGGTACTTTGTACTTTGAGTGCGCCCGATAGCGGACGCATTGAAGTGTCTGGCATTTCTGCTGTCAGTCAGCCGAGAATTGCTAGACAAAGACTCGGCTACGTCGCCCAAGAAGTGGCTCTTGATAAGGTGCTGACGGGGCGGGAACTCCTGCAACTGCAAGCAGCGCTTTACCATTTGCCGCGCCCTAGGATTAAAGGGCGGATTGAGGAAATGGTGAAACTCCTCGGTTTGGAGGAGTGGGAAAATAAAAAGACGGGTACTTATTCCGGCGGTATCCGCAAACGCCTCGACTTAGCTGCTGGGTTGCTTCACCAGCCGGATGTTTTGGTGTTAGACGAACCGACTGTCGGGCTCGATATTGAAAGCCGGGTGGTGGTGTGGGATTTCCTGCGCCGCTTGCGGGAGGAAGGTACGACGGTTTTGATTACCAGCCACTATCTCGAAGAAGTCGATGCTTTGGCCGATCGCGTGGCGATTATTGACAAGGGTACGGTGATTGCACAGGGTACGCCGGAGGAGTTGAAAAATCGGGTTGGGGGCGATCGGGTGACTTTGCGGATTCGGGAGTTTTCGCCGATCGAAGAAGCTGAAAAAGCTAAAAATCTGATGCAATCGCTGCCTTTTGTGCAGGAAGTAATTGTCAACGCGGCTCAAGGAAATTCTCTGAATTTAGTAGTAACACCGCAAAGCGATGCGCTGGTGACTATTCAGCAAGCTTTAAAAGATGCGGGACTTCCTACTTTTGGGATTGCTCAATCTCGGCCGAGTTTGGATGATGTGTATTTGGCTGCGACTGGTAAGACGCTGTTGGATGCGGAGTTGGCTGCTGCTAGCAACCGCGATTTGAAGGCTGAGCAAAAACAGGCGATGCGATCGTAGTTTGAGGGAAGGGAAAAGTTCGTCAGAAACAGGCAAGATGCCTGTTCCACAAAGAGTGAATTTTCTTGTGGAACAGGCATCTTGCCTGTTCATAAACCAGTATTCCGGCGGTTTCAATCGCATCTGCACACACGAAGTCTGCCTTCGCAGACAAGCGAGATAAGTTAGCTATAATCTTAAGAGTGAATCGAAAAAATACTATAGTGATTTTGGGGGATATTAATAGATGAATCTTGTTTTGGAAGTTGAAGCGCCTCCTTTCCGAGAAGATGCAACCGGTGCTATTCGGGTGGGAAACTCAAGAGTTTTGCTGGAATTGGTGATTCGAGCTTTTCAGGATGGTGCGTCGCCGGAATCTATTGTGCAGCGTTATTCAACTCTGTCGTTGTCGGATGTCTATAGTGCGATCGGCTATTATCTCCGACACCAAGAAGCAGTAGAAGCTTATCTCAATTATCGCGAGCAATTAGCAGATTCCGTCCGTCAGCGTTTGTTGGATATTCAACCGGATCTGGGCGTTGTGCGATCGCGCTTGTTAGCCCAAAAACAATCTTGAGGGTTAACTATGCTGCGGCTGTTGAGCGATGAAAATTTTAATGGGGATATTGTTCGAGGGCTTTTTCTGCGTCAGCCAGACCTTGACTTGCTTCGCGTTCAGGATGTTGGTTTGCGAGAAGCTGACGATCCAACAATTCTCAACTGGGCGGCCCAGAACGATCGCATTGTGTTAAGCCATGACCGAGCAACTATGCCCGATTTGGCTTACGAACAGTTGAGGGAGAAGGAACAAATGTCAGGTTTGTTTATAATTAACGATCGAATGCCAGTTAGACAGGCTATTGATGAACTTATGGTGCTGGTTAACTGTAGCGAACAATCGGAGTGGAAAGGAGTTGTTTTGTATCTACCATTGTAACAATTAGCTAGATATTTAGGACTATTCTGCCACCATTTTAACATACTGTTTTAACACAGGTGGAATCGTGAAAACGATTTCAGTTTCACCGCTCAATTTTTCGATCATTCCCCGTCTGGCTAAAGATTGAATTGCTTTACATAATTCGCCCTGCGAACCTTGACATTTTGCCAGGAATTGAGTAAAGGAAACAGGTTCGATTTCATTACTAAGTTGCGAAATAGCCTGTTTTTCTATTTCGGACAACCGCTGATAGTGCTGCTGCAATATCGGTGTCAATTCATCGCTTAAAAATACTGGTTGATAGCTTAAATATTGAGAGACTCTACCGCCAAATAAGTTGTTAATGGTTTGAGCGACTAATTTTAACCACAGGGGATTACCTTGATAAAGGTTAATCAATTCTGGCCAGGATTCTTCATCCAACAAACCTTTTTCTATAAGAATTTCTGTTGCTGCTTCACCTAAACCGGTTAACTGCAATAAACGTACTGCTGAATTATCGTCGGTGAATGTGATGATGTCTGAGGGTGGTTCCCAACTATTGAGAATTAAGCAGCTATTATGGGGAATTTCGCCGATGAGTTTAAATAGGGTTCCGTAGTTTTCATATCCGGGTTTATAATGTCCTGCAAGTTGCCCGCTGCTGAGAATTTGCTGCACGTCATCGAGGATGATGAGACAGCGATTTTCGCGCAATGTTTCTATTAGGATTGACAACTGAGCATCGATGTTGGCGGAAAAGTTAATTTCTGTGCGATCGGATAGAAATTGAATCAGGTTTTTGAGGGTTGTTTCGAGGGGTGGGGAGGTGCGGAGACTGCGCCAGATGATGCGATCGAATTGAGTTTGAATTTGGGGGATGAGGTTACGGGCGATCGCACTTTTGCCGGTGCCTGCCATGCCTGTGATGGTGAGGAGGCGGCAGTTTTGCTCTAGAATCCAAGTTTCGAGGGCGGTGAGGGGTGAGTTGGGGTAGTTGTAGAATGTTCTGAGTTCCGGTGCATCTCTTAAATCAAGTCGCGGTTTTTGTTGGGTGTCGTCTTCATTTGAGGTTTGTGCAGGCGGTGAGTGTTGTGGAGTTTTTGGAGGGTGCGAGGTTTCTGTGCAGACGTTTATATTCCCTTTGTGGACAAGGTTAAAATAACCCGAATTTGAAATTTTAGAGATTTCATATCTTTCCATTGTGGAGCTAAAATTGGATTTATTAACATCTTCCTCTAAGATTTTTGAAAGAATTTGCCATAACTTTGAGGCAACATTTCTGACATGGCGTTCAGTACAATGAACCTCTTTGGAAATTTCGGAGTATCTTTTACCTTGCCAAGTTCCCCGTACTACTGCCTGTTGCAGATCGTCTAGGTGTTTGCCCGTCTTAGTGAACACCAAGCCATCGGCCAACCTTAAGAGTTCTTGAACATCCATTTATTGGGTAAATGTAGGAGGTTTTATCTATTGTATCAGACTTTTTCTGACTTTTTCTGACTAAGGATGGCAAAATGTGACTTTGAACGGCTAGCTAATTTTATCAACTACTGGCAAATTGTGACATTCTCCTACTTTACACTACATAAAAATTAAATTAAAATTTAATCAGGGGCTTTAAAACCATCTTAGGCAACCTAAAAGATTTTAACAATGTAAATCTGACGGGCGCAACTATGCCAGATAGCACCGTCCATCCCTAACGGTTAAAAAAAGTTGCTCAAAATGTGGCTGCATCCGCTACTCCAGCGGTTAAAGAAGTTGCTCGCAATGTTGCTATATCTGTGAGCAATGTCTAGGGGGTTTTCGCCTCGTGAAATGTTCGTAAATATTTTCTAATTTACCATAGGAAAGAAATCATGTCTAGTGCATTATCCCTACCGCAAGCTAATTTAAAAATGGCTCTCTGGCAAGTCGATGCTGATGCAATGAGTAGCAGCGACTTGTATGTGTGGTTAAATGATATCGGCTTGCCGCATGAAGTCTCGATGCGGCTGCATGAACTTGCCACATACACGAAAAAAGCGGCTAACAAAGTTTTATTCATCGGTAAAATTCTCCTGATTAAAATTATAGAATTTGTCAAAGCGCATCCCAATTTAGTTATAGGGGCTGCTGTTGGCGTCGCTGTAGGAATTTTGGCAAATTCGATACCATTTGTCGGCCCGTTATTAGCACCTTTGGCAACAGCGCTGGGTATCCCAATTGGTGCAATAGCCGGCCACCGACTCGATAAACTTGCCCAAGGCCAAGAGGTGTCTGATGATGGAATTATTGGAATTGCTCAAGACATGATTGAGATTGCCAAAGCATTTTTTCAACTACTGATAGACGTTTTCAATACAATTTTCTGCAACGTCATCACTGCCTAATTGCCCAAATTAGCAAAAAGATTGAGGTCTAATATGTCTGCAAATAAAACGCCAACCAAAGAGCAAATTCTGAAGTCAATAGAGCAACTGAAAAAAAATCCACATGATAAATTAGGGATTTTAGCAGATATTGGCATTGGTGTGGTGGGGGCTGCCGGTGCTGGTGCGGCGGTGGCAGCTTTCGGTGGTGTACCAGTTCTATTTGGGTTGTGGGTCGTTGCACCTCCCGTAGGATTAGTTGTTGGCGGTGCAGCTTTAGGTGCTGCTGCTCTTGTAGGGGTAAAACGAATATTTGATGGCAATTTTGACCAGGGAAAACAAGAAGAAATACTTAAAAACTTAGAAAAACAGCTAACAGATATTGAAGAGAAAGAAAGAGCCTATAACCTGAAAGACAGCGATAAAACTAAATTTATTGTTTCCTTGAAAGAACCCGTCAGGCTCGATTTAATTAGCCCGAAAGACGCTCAGGATTTAATTAGGGCCGTAGAAAGCGGTCAAATTGCAATCAAAGAGGCGATTAAAATGGTTGAGGATGTGGTAAAAGCTGCTAAACCATAACTGCCTTCTGACTGCGTAACCTGGGAATGCTAAGTTGTAAGTCTGCGATCGCCCTTACTTAAACCAAGTGCGATCGCTCTTGATAAATAACTAGGGCTTGCTGAATATATCGAGCGCATATTACGTGGGCTGGGTTAAGAGAGCGTGCGATCGAGAGTAAAGTGCAAG
>NZ_JAUBRB010000146.1:0-1182 GCF_036701585.1 Microcoleus sp. POL10_C6
TAATAAAGTGAACGAACGCATGGTTGAAAAAATGCGAGAAATCACGCCAATTAAACCCGAAAAAAAAAAGGATTCGGACGCCAAAAATAAGTCACCCAATCGCGGTAAGTTGATCGTAGATGCAACCTGCGCCCCAGCCGATATTAGTTATCCGACGGACTTAGGACTATTAAATAAAGCCCGAGTTCATACAGAAAAAATCATAGACATCCTGTATAAACAAATCAAAGAAAAAAAACATAAAAAACCAAGAACCTACCGTAATAATGCCAGAAAAGACTACTTAGCAGTAGCCAAACAAAGACGACCTACCGGCAACAAAAGAAGACAGGCAATTAAAAAACAACTTCAGTACATCAAAAGAAATCTAGCTCATATTGAACAGCTAATCAATTTAGGCGCGACCCTAGAAGCTTTGAATAAAAATCAATATAAAACCTTGCTAGTTCTCACAGAAGTCCTTCGCCAACAGCAGTGGTTATTTGACAACAATAAACAGAGTATTGAGGATAGAATAGTAAGTTTAAGTCAACCCCATATTCGTCCCATAGTCAGAGGAAAAGCAGGAAAAACTGTAGAGTTTGGAGCCAAACTATCAGCCAGTTGTTTTGAAGGATATGTGTTTTTAGACCGGATGAGCTGGGATAATTTTAACGAATCGGGGGACTTAAAAGCACAAGTAGAAGCTTATTATAGATTCACAGGGTATTATCCAGAGTCCGTTCATGCAGATCGGATTTACCGAAATCGGGAAAACCGAGCTTGGTGTAAAGAAAAAGGAATTAGAATTAGTGGGCCACCTTTAGGAAGACCCCCAGCAACTGTGAGTAAATCAAAAAAGAAGCAAGCCTTAGAAGATGAGAGGATTAGAAATGCGATAGAGGGCAAATTTGGACAAGGTAAACGAAGATTCGGTCTGAATCGAGTGATGGCAAAACTTGATAATACATCTGGTACAGTTATTGCAATTACTTTTTTGGTCATGAACCTTGCTACCTGGTGGCGTCGGGTTTTTTGTGTGTTTTTATGTCTATTTGGAAAAAGAACACCTGTTTTTGGGTTGAAGATAATCCCCAATTATAAATGGGGGGACTCGCTACAGAAAAAACTTATATTTAACTCTGCTTGAATATATCGTGAGCTCCTGTTCTTAGTTTGCGATCGATTATTCAGCAAACCCTA
>NZ_JAUBRB010000114.1:0-5081 GCF_036701585.1 Microcoleus sp. POL10_C6
TATTTAACTCTGCTTGAATATATCGTGAGCTCCTGTTCTTAGTTTGCGATCGATTATTCAGCAAACCCTAGTTAACGTGAGCTCGATGAGGGCGATCGCAACTGGGAAACACAGACCCCTCTGACTCGTGCCCGCCACCAACTGAGTGAGATTGCCCAGGTGCGATCGACCCGACAAGATCTTTCATCCCACTAACTAAAATTATAAATTCGAGGCTCAATCTTATATCATGTCCGGGTACTTACCCATAATTAAGCAGCAACGGGAACTTGAGGCCACCAGTGAAAGTTTGTGAAACCCCGAATTAAATCTTACTGTTGGAGTAATTGTTTGTAGCGAGTAAATAAAACCTTTTCTAAGTCATCAAGATTTTCAAATGTTCGATTAGCAAGAGGCTCATTTGTAAGCGGCCAAAGTCGTAACTGCTCACCGCAACCGGGTTGCGGTGAGCAGTTACTGAAATTACCGAGCGCAAACAATTACTAATTTATATCTTTTTAACAAGCGAATAACTGGACATAACACTTGTTTCTCTTCGACTTGTATTAGAAACCCCATGTTTATCTCACAGCGTCCAGAATACAGGAAATGCCCTTTTTTGAACTATGGCACTTACCATTAAGACATTATAATCTTTCCATTGAGTTCTATCCAATGCAATTACTAATTGACACCCGACTTTTAGGTGACGGGCTATACTCACTTGTTTATGGGTTGGGAGCAGAAAAACTACAATAGTCAGAGTCAAGTATTAGGCGTTTTTGAGCGACCGTTGGAAACAAATTTGGTATGATTGAGGTAACATTTTAACTGATGGGGTTTCTTAACAATACTGACCCATCTTTTTTTACCATAAATTGGTCACAACCCCGTCAGCTAGGGGTTATGACGGGGGTGTCACCCCGTCAGGTGTATTGGTTGATCTATTTTACACCATAAGCTCAGGAGAGCCAGAAACGTTATATATTTCTGCGTCTCGGACTGATATAAAAAAAGAAAATTAATAGTGTAGGTTTTGTTCATCAACCTAACCTACACTATTAATAATTTGTGTAAGGGGAATGTTTATTCCTAACTCTCATTATTCACGACACCGAAGTTACGGAAATACCGATAACTGTTGTTTTCCTGAGTCTTTCTTCTTCCTTGCTTCTTTCCACGTCCCCATTCCTAATTACCAATTCCCAAATGACTCGCTTAGCCACAACAATAGAAGCCATACTTTACTTAAAAGGTCAGCCAGTGTCGATCGCAGAAATTGCCGAGATTGCCAAGTGCGATCGAGCCGAAGCCGAAGACGCCATCATCGAACTCATGTCTGACTCGTCCCACCGCGACAGTGCATTAGAAGTCGTCGAAACCCCCACAGGATACAGCCTGCAACTCAGAGAAGAGTTTGCCAGTTTAATGCAAACTTTAATACCTCCAGAATTAGGTGTGGGATCTCTGCGGACGCTGGCTGCGATCGCCCTCAAAGGCGGCATCGCTCAGCCAGATTTAGTTAACTTGCGAGGTTCAGGAGCTTACCAACAAGTGCAGGAACTGGTAGAAATGGGTTTCGTTCGCAAACGGCGGCCTGCTGAGGGGCGGTCGTATTGGTTACAAGTTACCGAGAAATTTCATCGGTACTTTCAAGTAGATCAACTGCCAAAACAATTGCAAATTGACTTTCAGGCAAATTTGTACCCAAGCAATGAGGAGTAGTTTGAAGTAGAATGTAACCAGCCAGAAATTAAGAATCGCCAAATGGTTTTTCACCCTGACTTTGACGCATCCAATGCCCAACAAACCGCAGTCAATCCACTGCTGAAGTACCTCCAACACCAATCCCCGGAGGTTCTAGCCCGCGTCGCCAAGTCCGTCAGCCCCGACATCAGAGAAATAATCTCTCATAACGTTCAAGGACTTGTCGGCGTTTTGCCTTCAGAAAATTTTAACGTCGAAATTACCACCGATCGCGAAAACTTAGCAGGTTTGCTAGCTTCAGCGATGATGACAGGCTATTTTTTGAGGCAAATGGAGCAGAGGATGTACCTAGAAGAAAATTTAGCAAGCACCAGCTCGATTAAACCAAACTCACCCAAAGACAAGTAAAAAAATCAACGGGTTGGGGAAGTCAGAAAGATGAAAGTTGTTCAGAAAAATCCATAATCCTGAATCATGGAGGCACAGGGAATTAAGAAACCGGGCTGTTAACCGGCTATCCCTCGCGCTACACCGCGGCTTTTGGTGAAAAAACCCGGTTACTGCTTCCAGGACTATAAAGCATCAGATTCATCTTCCATCCTCCACCCTTGCAACTAATACCAATTTCAAAAAAGAATGCAACTGTAGATAAGCTCCAAATCCTTATGCAGTAAGTCATTCTTAATTCTTTAATCGAAAATCGAAAATCGTATTACCCACCGGCGGAGCTACCCGATAGGGGAAAAGCACCCGGACGTACTTTAATTTTCTGAACTTGACCCAAACGGTTAATTTCCACTTCGAGTTCTTTGCCCACAACAGTGTTTTCCACCCGTTCTTGCACGTCACCGGGAGTGTTAACCGCAATTCCGTCAACTTTTTGAATGACATCTCCGGCGCGCAAGTCCGCTTTTTGAGCGGGGGAATTTTCCACGACTCGCGCCACGGCTACGCCTTGATCGAGGGTAATTTTATTACTATCGAGCTGTTTGTTGAGTTCTGCCTTGGTGGCGGCAGTCAAGCTGACCATTTGAATGCCGAGATAGGGATGTTCGGCTTTACCTTTGGCGAATAACTGATCGGAAATTCGTTTGGCGGTTTCGATCGGAATTGCAAATCCCAAGCCCTGAGCGTCGGCGCGAATGGCGGTATTGATGCCAATTACTTCGCCTTGGTCGTTGAGCAAGGGGCCGCCTGAATTGCCGGGGTTGATGGCGGCGTCGGTTTGGATGAAGCGGACTCGCTTGTCGGGGATGCCGACTTGGGAACTCGATCGACCCGTAGCGCTGATAATGCCCACAGTCACGGTATTGTCGAGACCTAAAGGATTGCCGATCGCGATCGCCCACTGTCCCGGTACAATATTGTCCGAGCGACCCAAAGCCACCTGCGGCAGTTCCTTAGCATTAATCTTAACCACAGCCACATCCGTCAGCGGATCGACTCCCTGCACCTTACCCTCAAACTCGCGGCCGTCTTTGAGCGTCACCTTGACAGTATCCGTCCCGGAGACAACGTGAGCATTAGTAACGATGCGGCCGTCAGAAGTGAGAATAAACCCGGAACCGGTACCTCTCTTGAGTCGTTCTTCCGGCTGCGGCAAATTCTCCCCAAAAAACCGACGAAACAAAGGATTTTTGAAAGCTTCCGGCACTTGATTCGCCACCTTGCTTGAGGCGTCAATCCGCACTACAGCCGGGCCGACTTTTTCGGCTGCTTCAGCAATAAAATTGGGATTGCTGCGATCGACTGCCCGATTTTCCAGAACTGGAGGAGAGGGATAGGGGGGGATTTGCTGGCGTACTACTGGCAAAACCAATCCGGTTTCCAGATTGTTTGAGCCTTGCAGATAGCGATTTCCCAACCATCCCATACCTCCGCCGATTGACAGCAGAGTCACATAAAGGGTCGCTTGCTTAAAAGATAAACTCATTTAATAACTCCCGCTAAATACCTCATCCCCGCAGACAGGTTCCGAATCAAGCATTTTTGTCTTGTTGGCGACGGGAAGGAAGCGGGGCGGGGCGTACCGCTTCCTCAAGAACATAGCTGTTAACAAGCAGGCGCCGATGGTCATCACAGGCAATTTTGCCGGATTTGCCAAGAGCGAATCAAACTAATAATTCTCATCCTAACTTGGCTTAGCCTGGGATTTACACTCTGGGGGGTGGCTAAAGCTTTCAAATATGCAGTTTCACAGGATTTTAAAATTGTCAACTGTCCGAAATGAATACTTTTTTATGTACATAATGACTTTGAAACGCTTATTTCCGCTGATTTTTGCATTAATTTGGTCGATCGCACCCGTTGAGAAAACGGCGGCAAATACCGAAATCCCACCTGCAAATCTTCCTTTAGGTACACCTGTAGAAAACCCCGACCCGGCCCGCGATTGCCCGAGTCCGGCTATGTCTCGGTTGCGCCGCCACACTGTGGCCCAGGGCGAAACAATAGAAAGCATCGCGCGGCAGTACAATGTGATTCCTGGGGCGCTGATCGGGATAAATCCGATGTTGCGGGGCGGTGGAGTATCTGCTGGAAGTGCGATCGTCATTCCTCCGTACAGTGGCATCGAGGTAGAAGTGCCTGCGGGCTGGAATTGGCAAAAACTGGCAGAAGCTTACAAAGTGCCCGCAGATTTGCTATTTGAGGCGAATGGGTGCAGGCCTTTGGGGAAAACGGTGTTTGTGCCAGCGGTGAATAGGTCGATCGGGCCTTCTATCAATCCCGATGCAACGCCATCGGTGCAAGGATTTCCGCTGCCCGCCCCTGCAGTGGAAGCTTTGCGTTACGGGCGGCAATTGCATCCGGCGCGGCGCGAATTTTTTTTCCACAGTGGCGTAGATTTTTTGGCGTCGGAGGGTACGCAGGTTTTGGCTGCGGGCGAGGGGACTGTCGCCTTTGCCGGGCCGCAGGGGGATTACGGGAATTTAGTGGTGGTGAACCATCAAGCGGGGAAGCAAACGCGCTACGCTCATTTGAAAGATATTGCGGTAAAAGTCGGTCAAAAAGTGCTGTCTGGAGAAGTTTTGGGAACTGTCGGGACGACGGGAAAACGGGACATTACGCCATCTCATTTGCATTTTGAAGTTCGGTACAATTCGGGTTTGGGTTGGGTTGCTGAAGACCCGCTGCTTTATTTGCAAGCGACTATTAAAAAATAGGATTGTTAGTGTGCTGGGGGGGTGACAAGCCGCCCCAAATCCAGACTGGCTAAGGATTGAGCTGTGTTGTGGTAAAAAAGATAGGCAGCAGAATTGTTACACGATTGCCTATCCCAAAAAATATGTTACCAACATTTTACTAGACTCACTTACAAACAATACTCCGGACAGTTTTTAAAGAGGAATGCGATCGCAATAAAATAGAGAAGTGAAAAAAGTGAGTGCAATCTC
>NZ_JAUBRB010000023.1:0-103187 GCF_036701585.1 Microcoleus sp. POL10_C6
TATCCTTGCTCTTCGCTGTGCTTATCTCAACGGTCAACTTTCAATTTGATGTATGTGCCAAAGTGAGATGCACCCGGATACTTTTATAACTCATACAATCAAATTTTGTGATTTTAATATTTTTTTCTCGTTTGAATGTAGGTTGAGTTACAGTTATGCTATCATCAGGGATTATTGCTGGAATCCTTGATATCTGCCAACAAGATTAGTTTAGTCATATAATATGCTATCCTTACGACCAAATTGCCCTGAGTGTGGTTCAAATCACATAGTTAAAAATGGTAGAATTCACAATAAAAAACCAAAATACAAATGTCAAAGTTGCGACCGCCAAGAAAGTCGAAAATCCGACCAAGAAAGTAATTAGCTCAGAAACAAAAGATTTAATCGATCGACTTCTTTTGGAGAAGATTTCTTTGGCTGGTATAGCTAGAAGCACGGGTGTTTCTCAAAAATGGACAGGATTACGTAAGAGGATGTTTGAAAAGGGGGGGATGAGGTAAAAAAAACTTTCAGGGTATAAGCTGAAGATACTTAGTCACAGCACCCTGAAAGAGATATGAGTAAAGTATACTCTAGTAACTTGACCCAATGGCAATGGGAATTAATCGAATCACTGATTCCAGCAGCGAAACCGGGAGGTCGAAACCGAGAGGTAGAGATCTGCTCGGTGCTAAATGCGATCTTTTATGTGTTGACACAAGGCTGCACATGGAGAAACATACCAGGAGACTTCCCGGCATGGCAAACAGTGTATACCTACTTTCGGAATTGGAGAAAAGATGGAACCTGGGTCGCCCCGTCACGAGCGGTTAAGGGATTGGGTCAGAAGTGAACAAGATCGAAACAAGCGAGCCAAGTGAAGCCATCATCGATAGTCAGAGCGTGAAAACAGCCGCAATGGTCAATCAATCAGTGGGTTATGATGCAGGGAAGAAAATTAAAGGGCGTAAAAGATTTGTGACAGTAGATACATTAGGCTTGATCCTGTCAGTATTTGTCACCGCAGCTAGTCAGACAGAACGAGATGGCGGTAAGATTGTACTCCAGAGACTCAAGGAGAAAGGTACTCGAATTACCAGATTACATACTATTTGGGTCGATGGTGAATTTACTGGTGACTCATTTATGATGTGGGTAATGGATCTGTGTCACTGGGTTGTTCAGGTGGTTCTCAGGCCGCAAGAACATAAGGGATTTGTACTGTTACCAAAACGTTGGGTGGTGGAACGCACCTTTGGCTGGCTATCTTGGTGCCGTCGATTGAACCCTTGATCATGAAGGTTTAACAGAGACTTCGGAAACTTGGATTTATATTTCAATGATCCGGATGATGGTTCGTCGTTTAGCATAATTTCATACCTCTCTCTGACTTTTCAAACACCCTCTAAATAATAAATATGCCTCAATCGAACGCACAGTAAAGGTTAAACCTAAAAAAAAAGTTAGATTGAATGTTGAATGTGATGAACTGTGGTCATTTGTAGATTGCAAACAAAATAAGCAGTGCGTGTGGTTAGCAATGGATAGAGAAACCAGAGAAATTATTGGTGTTTATGTTGGCGATTGTAGCGCAGAAGGAGCAAAACAATTATGGAATTCTCTACCTCCTGTATATCGACAATGTGCTGTTTGCTATACAGATTTTTGGGCTGCCTATGCTTGTATTTTTCCTTCGCTACGTTATCAGCCAGTTGGTAAAGACAGTGGAAAAACTAATCACATTGAAAGATTTAATAATACTTTGCGCCAACGTATTTCTCGGATCGTAAGAAAAACTCTTTCATTTTCTAAAAAGTTAGAAAACCATATTGGTGCTATTTGGTATTTTATCCATCATTACAACTATGTTTTGAGCCAATAAATATCTAATCACTATATATTTATTACTACCCAACGCACGTTTATAATGCTGAACACACCGTCTCTCAACTGTTTACACTAGGTTCGGGAATATTTAGCTTTATTGATACCTGCTGCAATTTTTCAGTGAGCCACTGTTGAAAAATTTGCTCTTCGATTTCGCATTTGAGCGAACCATCTAAAGACGCAGGTAAACATTGCTCAACCCTTAATAAACAATACCGTTGTTCGATCTGGAGAGGTCCAACAAGTTGCCCTGGTTGAGCCGATCGCATTGCTTCCCGAATGACTTCGGGCATTTGAGAACGAATGATAGGAGCCATAACTCCACCGACGATTGCATCATCAACGATCGAATGTTCCTTTGCCAGTTGATTAAAATCGGCTCCCTGTTCAGCTTTCTCCTTCAAGTTTCGAGCGCTGTCAACAGATTCCACAACAATTCGAGAGAAAACAACCCGCTCTAGATCAGCTTTGCGCTGGTCAAAGTAGTTCTGCACTTCATCAGCAGTTATGCTTGCTTTTAACTCTTCTTGCTGAATGCGAAAACTGACTTGTTGCTTGAATTCAGAGTAGGTGGTTCCATTTTTGAGTAGCCAAAGCTGAAAAGATTCTGGGCTGGTGAGTTTCTGTTGAAGCCGAAACTCCAAAAGAAATTGCTCGACCATCTCTGCTGTTGGTTCTGGAATCTCTCTAGCCTGAATCTCGCGTTCTAATAGATTCTGTTGAGCGATTTCCAAAAGAACTGTATTCAATTTCCCGGCTTTCTTTAAGTGTTGCAGAGACGCTTGTAGGGAAAGCGGTTGATCGTTGATCGTGACAAATATCAGATTTTCCATTGTTTGAGTAGCCGGAAGCAACGTGCTTTGCATATTTTGACCTTCTAGGTTGTAAAAGTACAGGATTGAGGCAGCCGTCCCAGTGCAAGAACAACTGCCAGCATGATCAGGTGCCAATCAAGAGTGCCAACTTGGGAGCAGCCTTGATCATGAGAGGTACTCCAACTTTGGCATTACCGTCTTTCAGTGCCTTGAAAGCGTCACCCAGTTCGCTAACTCCATCTACCAGAGATAGCCCCTCAATGAAAGCGTTGAGCGGCTGCTTATCTCTAAGCGCGATCGCTGCCTTCGCTAGAGATTCTCCTTTTGCAAAACCTGCTACTTTGAAGCCGGTTGAGAGCGCATCCAGATAGTTCTGTTTCTGGATGTTCTCTGCCATGTTGACCCAATCTCGCCCCTGAGCAAAATTTGTCAGAGAGAAAGCGGTGGAGGCAGCCTGGAGGTACTTCTGATCTTTGACCGCCCATGCCATATCAACCCAATCATTGACCTTCTTGAAGCCAACGGCAGATAAGCCTTGAGAGAGAGCAGTGCGGTCGTTATTAGGATCGCTGTCTTTGAGAGCTTGAACCCATGCACTATTGGCAAGCTGTGAAGCTTGTGTACCTGCTACTGAAAGAAGTTGATCGGCAACTTGGCTCACTTTATTTTCCTTCAGCGCCACCGCAGATTGCACGAAAGCGTTTGCCTTTGCTTGATCGACGTCCAGCTTATCCAGTCCAGCGACCCCAAAAGCAGCATTGAGAACATCCGCAGGCTTATTGTCGATTGCGCCCCAAGCCATATCTACAAATTGGCGAGCATTGTTGAACCCAGCACTAGACAGCCCTGCATCTAGAACAGAGCGCCAATCACCATCTTTCATCGCCCAAGCGGTATTTACAAATGTGTCTGACACACGACGCTCTACGCCGAAGTTAGATAGAGCAGCAGATACAGCGCCTTTGTAGTTCGGGACTTTTAACTCCCAGGAGACATCAACAAATAGAGAAACGAGGCGAGGAGTGACTACGTTGGATGCGCCATAGAACGCTAATGCACCATCAATGGCAGATTTCAAAACTCCTTTCCAGTCTCCTTTGGCAAGGTTGACTAACCCCTCCAGTCCACTGACAGCAGTACCAAGAACAGGAATGCGTTTCAATACACCAATAACTGAGTTAACATCTACAGCGTCTAGTCCACTCTTGAGTTTGCCAGCAAGATCATTAGCTAATTTACCAGCAGGACTATTTGCCAAAAAGCCATCCAGGTCTTTGCCAAGTGCTTTAAGGTCATTGACATCCTTCGGAAGCTTATTTCCTACATAATCAGACGCTTGACTAATAGCACTCCAGCTCTTATCAAGACTATTTTGCACATAATCCGCTGCATTAGAGACCTCATCTACAAACTTTCGAGGATTGGTTGCTAGTTCAAGAGAACCTCGCAGAACACTGTCAAACACAGGTGGTGTGATCTGATCTATACGCTCTGTTATAGGCTTGATTTCACGAGCAACGTTTTCTTTGGCATCTGAATAGATGTTGTCTAGTTTCTGCCCAGCCGATCGAACTAGCCGTTTAGCATCATCGTAAAGATCCTTGATTACACCTGAGATAACCTCTTTGCTTGCTTTTGCGTAAGAGAAACCTACTCCTTGAAGAGCATCTACTGCTTCTGGGATAGAAGCTCCTTCCCCCCGTAACACCTTACCTAAACGGTACGCTGTGCGAGGAGAAAGGACACCACTCTCCCAAACACCTATCGCGACATCTACATAGTTGAGCTCAGGGACACCATCATCCATTGCATCAGCGATCGCTGTATAGTCAAGTCCGATTGCTGCGAGTGCCTTACCGATCTCGCCTTGTGGTGCCCCCACATTTCTCCACAGTACAGCAGCTATATCTCGTGAGCTGACTGCCAACCCACTATCCCAAAGTCCTTTAGCAACATTAGTGTAGTTGAATTTTGCACCATCATCTAAGGCATAAGCAATGTCTTCTAAATTGAACCCAAGTCCATAGTTGAGTGCTCGTGCAATTTGTGTTTCATTGGCTCCTTCATTTCGCAACAGTCCAGCTAACTTAGTAGAACTAATAGCCTTGCCACTATCCCAAAGTCCTTTAGCAACATTAGTGTAGTTGAATTTTGCACCATCATCTAAGGCATAAGCAATGTCTTCTAAATTGAACCCAAGTCCATAGTTGAGTGCTCGTGCAATTTGTGTTTCATTGGCTCCTTCATTTCGCAACAGTCCAGCTAACTTAGTAGAACTAATAGCCTTGCCACTATCCCAAAGTCCTTTAGCAACATTAGTATAGTTGAATTTTGCACCATCATCTAAGGCATCAGCAATGGTTTCTAAATTGAATCCAAAACCGTTATTGAATGCCATAGCAATTTCGGTTGCCGTTGCTCCTTCATTCTTAAGAACGCTGGCTAGAGTGCGAGTAGTGGGGTTCTTGCCACTATTTCCAAGTCCCTTAGCGATGTCGGTGTAGCTAAAACGGGTGCCATTATCTAAGGCATCGGCAATGGTTGCCAGATCAAACTTAGCACCATAGTTGAGTGCCTGTGCAATTTGTGTCGCTGTTGCTCCCCTTTGTTCAAGAAGGTAGGCTAAAATACGAGAGTTGAAAGCTTGCCCAGTAGAATACTCTGTCTTGCCACTATTCCAGAGTGCATAAGCAATGTCAGTGTAGGTGAAGTCCGTGCCTTTATCCAAAGCATAAGTAATTTGGTCTAAATCATAACCAAGCCCATAGTTGAACGCTTGAGCAATTTCGGCTGCTGTCGCTTTTTCCTTCTGTAGAACCCTAGCCACATCGAGAGAATTGAAGGGAATTGGTAAACTTGCAATCCCCTTAGTAATGTCGGTGTAGCTAAAGGTCGCGCCATCATCTAAGGCATCAGTGATTTGGTCTAATGTGCCTCCAATACCGGAGTAGAGGGCTTGGGCAGTTTCCCTTGCAGTTGCCCCTTTGTCTTGAAGTACTTTGGCTAGAGTTGGAGCGTCGAGAGGTAGCCCGCTATTCCAGAGTCCTTTGGCAATGTCAGTGTAGTTGAAAGTTGTGCCATTATCTAGCGAACTGGTAATAATTTCAAGGCTGAACCCAAGACCATAGTTAAATGCTTGAGCAATTTCGGTTGCCGTTGCCCCCTCGTTTTGCAGCACTCTGGCTAGATCTAGGGAGTTGAAACCAGTCTTGCCACTGTTCCAAACCGCATAAGCGATAGAAGTGTAGTCGAAGGTTGTTGCGCCATCATCTAGGCCATTAGTAATGCTTTCCAAACTGAATCCAAGAGCATTGTTGAACGCTTGAGCAATTTCCTTTGCTGTTGCACCCTCATTTTGTAAGACTCTGGCTATAATTTGTGAATCGACATAGGTTTCGCCACTGAAATAAAGTCCTTCGGCAATATCGGTGTAGTCAAAGGTTGCACCATCATCCAACGCATTAGCAATCTGTTCTAAAGTGGCTCTAAAACCTGAATTGAGCGTTTGGGCAATTTCTGTTGCGGTTCCTCCCTTACTTTGCAATGCTCCAGCGATCGCTTGAAACACTTCCGTTTGTGTCGCTCCTTTTCTCTGAATCAGGTCAACTAGCGTTGTTAAACTAATTGCATATCCACTGTTCCACAAACCACTAGCAACATCTGTGTAATTAAAGGTTGCTCCATCATATAGTGCATCAGCGATTGTTTCTATAGAAAAATTGAAGCCATCCTTTAACGCCTGAGCAATTTCCTTTGCCGTCACTCCTCCATTTCGTAGCACTCTGGCTAAGGATTGTGGATCTGTTTTCTCAAACTCCCAGAGTCCTTTGGCAATATCTGTATAGCTAAAGGTTGTATTCTCACCTAGCAGCTCAACAATTTTTGCTGACGTGACTTTAATATCGGATTTAAGTGCTGTGATAAGTGCTGTGGTAATTTCTGTTACCGTTGCTCCTTTACTCCGTAATGCACTAGCTACTGCTCTAGTAATTTCAATCGGCGTTGCACCATAAATCTTAAGCGCACTAGCTAACTCTCGTGGGGAAATCAAATATCCACTGTTCCACAAAGCAATAGCTGTATCTGTATAGCTAAAGTTAATTAACGCATCAACAACCATTGCTGGAGAGAAGTTGAACCCATCTTTCAAGGCTTGAGCAATTTCGGTTGCCGTCGCTCCTTCATTTTGCAAGAATGCAGTTAGATATTTTGGACTCGACTTGTAAGTGCCAACTTCCCAAAGTGCTTTAGCAATATCGGTGTAGCTAAAATCTGTTCCGTCATCTAGCGCATTAGCAATTTGTCCCAGGGTAGCTCCAAAATCAGTTTTGAGTATTTGGGCAATTTCTGTTGCCGCTATACCCTTACTCTGCAACACTCCAGCGATTGCTTGACTAATTTCTGTCTCTGTTGCTCCTTTATTTTGAAGCAAATCAGCTAGCTCTCTAGTGTCAGTCGAATACCCACTATTCCATAAACCAGTAGCTATATCTATGTAGCTGAGGTCTGTTCCATTATCACTACTCAACTGCGCCCCTTTCCGCGTCGCCAGCAAATCATCACCAGCCTTGATGACATCGATCGCCGCTCCTGGATTGATCAAGTCGTCACCCAACCCAGTGATGGCAATATTGACACCCTCACCCAAGTAAAGTGTGTTGTTGCCCTTACCTGCATTTACAATGTCACTTGTAGCACCGCCATAGACTACTGTATCATTTCCTGCACCCGTAACAACGTTAAATTCCTCACCTAAGAAGAGGCTATTATTGCCTCCACCTGCAAAAATCTGATCGTTACTAGACCCCACATAAATTCGATCATTCCCTGCCCCAGTTGTGACGATGGGAATTCCTTCTCCCAGATACAGCGGTCCACTACTACTGGAAGAAGAAAAGACAGTCCCATTCTGAAACGTGTCACTGCTACCGCTCAGGAAAGCTAGCTGCGAGAGTGCATTTGTCTGAGTTAGCAAGCTGTCAGAACCTAAATTTGCTGCACTGTTTAGAACATTGGGGGGGATATTTGAAGAATTCAGCATGATCGGCTCCTAATAATCTTGGCAGGTGGGGGTCAACTTGAAGGAGATGCCTGATCTAAATCTGTGTTTTGACAGGAATAACTACTTTCTCAGCGCGCATTTTGGCAAGCTTGAACTGCGGCAGCTTCACTAATCTCAGTTCTGACTCTGACAGTTCTAAAGTTAACATCATTCGCAACACAAATCCAGCATGAAATCAGATGCACTGAATTCAGGTAAATTTATACGGAACTTCCCCCGCCTGAGCGCGATCGTTTCGGTCAAAACCCATATGAGGTGAGACTTTTCCTGTTGGGAAAATCTTTTACATAACTACAAGTTTTGGAAACTTTTATGTAGCTGGGTTTTTGCTTAATTTTACTATCTCACAAGAGGTTGTAGGCAGAGATTAAGAAAATCTTAAGACCTGACTGCTGATGTTTAACGATCAAATCGCCCAAACCTATATCCCAAAAGAGATACAACCAAAGCCCCCAAAAGCGGGGAATTTCCGTTTATACAAGACGACTTTAATCATCTTTGCCCGTTCAAGTCGAACATTTTCTTGCGATTTGGACACATTCTTGCTACATCATGCGAAACTGCTTGGGTGAAATGCCTGTGTATCTGCGAAAATGCTTAGCAAAATGGCTGGGGTTGGCAAAACCACACTCGATCGCAATGTCATTCATCGTGCCTTCTTTCTGCTTCAGTAATTGCTTCGATTTCTCTACTCGCTGCTGAATTAAGTACGCATGAGGAGTCGTTCCAGTTGATTGCTTAAATAATCGACAGAAATGGTACTGGCTAATCTGCAATTCATCTGCAAGGGTGGCTAATGATAGGTTCTCACTGAGATGAACATTCATGTACTCAAGAGCTTGCTTCAGTTTGTACTTAGGTAAGCCATCTTCATACTCTGGTAAAATGTGCTTGCGGGTTGAGTAGTTTCTCAAAAAATGTGCTGCCAGAGCTGTTGCCATTGACTCCGCATAGAAGCCACTATTTGTTGCATCAGTTTCTAATACCGTTTTCAGAGCTAAGATAATTTGACAGACTAGCCGATCGGGCTTTGATAGCATCGGCTTCAGTTCGATTTTCTCTGGATTCGCAGACTCGTAAGCAGCATGAGCTAGAAATGTAGGATCGAGATAGCAGTGAGTCGTTTCCCCTACCTGACTCGACCTCACTTTCAACGGCACATGAGCCGGAAAAATTTCAATATGCCCCTTTTCCTGTTGGTCGCGTTGACATCGATAACGCTTTCCATCAAATACCATCTCTACTTCCGTTGGCTGGTTCCACGATGGTAGAGAAATGAGGTGCTGAAGACCTGTTGTTTCAGGGAAATCAATTGCAGGCAGTTGATAATGTGCAAGATGGATATTTTTCCACCCCGCTTGTTGACTGGAGTGAATTACTGGACGCGGAGCAAATGTTAAGGTTGAATCTTGTTGAGAGTAATCGATCTCTAAAGGTCTCTCTGCTGACATTATAAATTTGCTCTCCAAATTTGTACGAATAATAGTTCTTTAAATAGCGACAAAAATGGTCTAACTACTAACTCACTATTATCTGGGATGATTCACTTTTATCCCCTCAATCCGCCTACGCTGCCCCTTGGGGGTGCGGAATGTGGGTCTTAACGCCAGCCTCGAATCTGGTACTCTGCCTGAACTTTGCGGATGCGTTCAACTGTTTGACGATGGGCGAGAATTTCTGTGCTGTAATTTGAGTCTTTGCTGCTTTGGCAAGTTTCCGTTATTTCGGGTCTAGGATTATCAATCACACCAATAGCTAAACGTAAAAGCAGACCGATCTTGTCAAAAGCTTGTACCATGATTCTTCTCCTGTCTGACATTCCTGTATGTTCTTATCAAACTCGAAGCAACACTGACTTCAAGGCTGAGAATGACTGAGTTATGTTGTTCATTCTTAAAACACTGCAATTCTGTTATATCAGGCTTGCGTGATTTTCTCTTCGTTAACACACTGTTTTGCATTCCTGCGAGTAGAAAAATTGACCAAAGTTAACTCATGTATCACAACCTTTGCTTCAATAAACTGTTTTTGGGAAATAGTCTACGTAAAACTACAATCGAGCTAGACCAAGCTAGAAGAAACTCATGCTTCATTTTATGTACTTGATTTGATCTCTCACACATACGTCTTCTAATTGCACGAATTTGGAGTTTATCAATTTGATCGAGCGAGTATTTTAGACGATATTGCTTAAACCAGAGAGTTAAATACTCTTCTCCTATCTGATCGTAGAGATAGGAGAGATATTGAATGAATTCTTGATCTCGCTCGATTTGTGTCGTTTCTTCTTCGCCCTCAAGAAAGGGTAGATGTGGTATGAATTTTCCAAGAAATTTCTCGCAAAAATTAGCATAGTCATCAGTGAACAGAATGAAGATATGCCACATTTCGTCAATAATAGTGATGGATGTTCGGATGCCTAGCGACTTTGGAACATTAGGCGAGCCTTGATTTAGGTCGTCAAGATGCTTTGCGTTCAGCCACAACCAGCGCTTCGTTTCAAGAAAAATTTCTTCTGCCTCTTTTCTGGGTATAGCGAACTGAAGCATGAAGCGAGCGACTACTCCCTCGTGCTGATAACTCAAAGCCTGTTCTAATGTGCTTACAAATCTAGACATCCTGAACTCCATCAAAGTTATAGAACTTCTTTCATTACTTGCATTTGCCTGTGCCTTTGTCACATATCTGACGGCCGTCTCCCATTGAGGCAACCTCGAATATGGAACGAATAAGCCTGTCTTTATCCGAGAGGGACTTAATGCTGTCAAGGCTTTCGGTTGTGTTTGGCGAAACAAGTGGAGCAGATGCATCAGTGCAGTGAATCATCGAGCAAAGTTTGTCAGGAAATACTTTGCCCTGACAAACGCTTGATGCGACTTGAAGAGCCTTAGAGTTACCGATACGGGTAATTGCAAAGGCAGGAGCGGCAACAGAAACAAGTGTGAAGGCAAATAGAAGTGAGTGAACCTTGAGAAGTGAATTCATTTGAGTGTCTCAAAACTAGTACAATGTAGACTAGGCAAACCTTCTAGCTGTATGCATTGTGTTTGTGAGCGCAGCCCTTATCCACTACTCACAAACACAATGAGTTTAATTATGGGCAAGGACATTCACGGGCAGGATAGGCTTGTGCAGGCTTACCATTGATAACGATCGATCCTGCTACAAGCGCGGCAGAAGAACCCAAAACGAGGACAGCAGACATAAGCGCAAGAAACCGTTTCATACAATTTGTTCTCCTGAATAGCAAGTTTTTAGTTTTTTGCAGGAAGTTGGAAATCTAGTTTCAGCTTCCTGCAAATCGCCGTTGACTGGTATCGGTGGCGATAATTTAATGAAACATGACTGTTAACTGAGTTCGCGCCTGAGAATGACTGAGTTAGGCTGACTTTTGAGCGATTATCATCTAAAATTCGATCACATCAAAAACAAGAATATGCCACGATCGCTCAGGGTTCGCCAAGACTGTATAGGAAGGGTCAAACTATCGGTGAGACGAAACGGCTTTCCAAGCCAGCAAGCGCTAGCCGAGGAGCTGGGCTTAGCTCGCTCTACAGTCGTCAATTTCCTGACGGGTAAACCTGTTGACCGGGCAGTTTTTGAAGAAATATGTCTCAGGCTATCTGTGGATAGTCAAGAGATTGCTGCAATGGATTTCGATCTTTCAGCACCTGGTCACCAGAATTTAAGCATTAACGCTGTAAGAATATCTAGAGACCTAAGAGGTGCTCCAGACGTTTCCTTTTTTTTCGGGAGAGAACCGGAGCTAACGACGTTGGAGCAGTGGGTTCTTCAGGAACAGTGCAAGCTAATTACGGTATTTGGGGTTGGAGGAATTGGTAAAACAACGTTGTCGGTTAAGCTAGCCCATCAAGTTGAAGAGAGCTTTGATTACGTGATCTGGCGATCGCTCCGAAACGCTCCCCCGTTAGACGCTCTTTTGGTAGATTTGATTCAGTTTCTGACTCCCACGCCAGTTGCTAAATTACCCGAAACACTAGATGGGCAGATTGCAACTCTTTTAGAATGCCTTCAGCAGCGATGCTTATTGGTTTTAGACAACTGCGAGACAATCCTGCAAGAAGGAATTCAGGCAGGAGCATATAAAGTTGGGTATGAAAACTATGGCTCACTACTAAAGTGCATTGGCGAAACACATCATCAGAGTTGCGTCGTTCTGACTAGCCGAGAAAAGCCGGCTGAATTAGTTCAGCTAGAAGGATCTAACGTTCCTGTGCGATCTTTGCGGCTTAATGGTTTGAGTGAAGTAGAAGGATACAAAGTTTTTGAGGTTCAAGGATATTCTGGCTCAGAAGCTGAATTAGAACCTCTGATTGGGCGGTATGGTGGTAATCCATTGGCCCTAAAAGTTATTGCTACGGCTCTTCAAGAATTTTTCGACGGCAATGTTGCTGAACTACTAAGACAAGAGATCCTTTTCTTTGGAGATATCTGGCAGCTATTGAGTGAGCAGTTCAATCGACTGACTGCTGTAGAAAAACAGATCATGTATTGGCTAGCAGTTGAGCGACATTGGACATCGCTGAGCGATTTGCGCGAGAACCTTTTTCCAACAGTGACAGCAAGAGAGCTACTGGAAGCCCTCAATTCACTACAACGCCGTTCTCTGATTGAAAAACGTTTAGACTATTTTACACAGCAACCCGTTGTGATGGAATACATCACAAATCATCTGCTTGAGCAAATTTTTCAGGAAATTAAAACAGGTCAAATCTCGCTACTCAATACTGTCGCCTTAATCAAAACTCAGACGAGGGATTTTGTAAGAGAATCGCAAGTTCGATTGATTATAGTACCCCTGCTCAAGGAATTACAAAAGTATTTCAGAACAGAAACAGCCCTTCGTCACCGATTAGATGCCTCGTTAGAGGTTGTGCGGCATGAGGATGAACTGAAACTAGGCTATGCAGCGGGTAACTTTCTCAATCTGTACCGTTCTCTAAATTTGAACTTTTCAGGATATGACTTTTCTGAGTTAGTAGTTCGTCAAGCCTTTCTACAGGACATCGAGTTGCACGATGTGAATTTTTCGCACTCCGAGTTCATTGATTCGTCATTTACTCAAACTTTTGGTGGTATTCTCTCCATCCAGTTCAGCCCAGATGGGCAGACGCTAGCCACAAGCAGCACAAATTGCGAAATTCAAGTGTGGAGCGTAACCGATAGACAACGCCTCCTAACCCTTCAAGGACATACAAACTGGGTACGAAGAATTTCGTTTGATCCAACAGGTGGACTACTCGCTAGCGCTAGCGATGATGGAACTTTAAGAGTATGGGACTTAGTGGAAGGAACTTGCAAAAATGTTCTAAGCGGGCATGGCGATAGTGTATACAGCGTTACGTTTAGTCCAGACGGTCAAGTCATAGCTAGTGCTAGCTATGATCGTGCTATCCGCTTATGGAATGCTAGTGACGGAACTTGTTTAGCTCTGCTCGAAGGTCATTCTGCTGGAGTTCTGGCTGCCAGTTTCAGTCCCTGTGGCAATCTTGTAGCAAGCGGTAGTTTTGACAACACGATCCGAATCTGGGATGCTCAAACGGGAGTTTGCCTTCAGATACTGACTGAGCATACCAACTGGGTAACAGGACTCAACTTCAGCCCAGATGGGCAATGGTTAGCAAGTCCAAGCTGCGATCTCACTATCCGTATTTGGCGAGTGGCTGACTGGCAATGCGTAAGGATTTTGGAAGGTCATACTGGATGGGTTTGGGGAATTGCCTGGAATTCAGATGGTCAGTTACTCACGAGCTGTAGTGCAGACTGCACCGCAAAAATCTGGGATGCTACAACAGGGGATTGCTTACGTTCTTTAGGGGGACACACAACCCAGATTTGGAGAGCAGTGTTTAGCCCTGATGGACAGAGTATTGCAACGGGTAGCGAAGATCAGACGATCTCGCTGTGGAATGTTGAGACAGGTCGCTGTTTAACGACTATAACTGGACACTCTAACTGGGTCCGTTCTCTGGTGTTAAGTCTAGATGGTCAGTTTTTTGCGACCGGGCACAAGGACAAAACCTTACGAATTTGGAGTAGCGTTGACAATCAGTGCCTACAGGAGTTTAAAGCGCATGAAACCGGCATTTTGTCGTTAGCTTTCCATCCTGATAACGAACTGCTAGCCAGTGGCGGAATGGATAGCATAGTCAAGGTCTGGAACTGGCGACATAAAAAATGTGTCGCTGTCTTTGAAGGGCATAGTGATGAAGTATGGGGACTTGCGTTCAGCCCTGATGGAAAAACTCTTGCTAGTAGCAGCTTTGATCGAACAATCAAACTGTGGCGATTGCATACTAAGACGTGCTTTGCTACTTTGACTGGGCACAATGATCGCATCCCCACAGTCGCCTTTCATCCTAGCCGTAGCATTCTTGCTAGCGGTAGCGATGACTGTACGATCAAACTGTGGAATGTTTCCACAGGAGAATGTTATGCCACCCTGAGTGGACACAAAGCGCGAGTGGGCACGATTTCCTTCAACCGGAAAGGCGATCGACTCGTCAGCGCTAGCCTGGATCAAACGCTGAAAATCTGGGATGTCGAGACCGGAGAATGCCTGCAAACGCTGCAAGGGCATCAAGGCTGGGTCATGGGAGCCGTATTTTTCTCTGACAATCAGACCGTTGCCAGCGCTAGTTCCGATCGATCCGTTAAGATTTGGAACAGTCAAACAGGACAGTGTTTAAATACGTTGAAGGGGCATACCAACTGGGTCTGGACTGTTGCAGTTAGTCCTGACGGTCGAAAGTTGATCAGTACAAGTGAAGATGAATCTATCCGGGTTTGGGATGTGCAAACCGGAGACTGTTTGGCAACGCTGAAGCCTAAACGTCCCTATGAAGGAATGCAAATCACCGGAGTCAGGGGCTTGACCTTGGCACAGGAAGCAACACTAAGAGAACTTGGAGCAATATGAAGCGACGACAGACGCAATTTGTTGGTGAGCCTTGTAGAAAAAACTTTGTGCCAAGGTCTGTCATCAAGACAAGCCGAGAAGAAATTACAGACTTGCAATTGCAGGTTCGTCGATACATTCACAAAGGCGGAGAAGCTTGGGAACTAGCGGAGGAGGGAGATGCTGTTGAACTGCCTCCAGGATTGCACGGTTATGTTTTCGTTGTAGGCGCTTTATTTCAAGCTGACGATCGCCCTCAAGAAGACAGCACTCCGTTATACACGGGCGATGGCATGATCTACCGCTTGGGCTTTGAGCATAGTAAAGCGATTCTCAAAACCCGAATTACAAAAACGCCCTGCTATTACGCTGATATTGCGATGACTGGAGCGAGCGATAACGCGGTATGGAAGCCTGAAACTATGTTTTCTAAACAGCATTGGCTATGGTCGTACTTGGCAGCTTTTCGGCATGGAGGTCCCAGTCGTATGAGTCTCCTTCTAGGAGGCAGAAATCAACTCAATACTGCATTTCTTCGAGTAGGCGATCGGTTAATTGTCACCATCGATGCAGGTCGTCCTTATGAAGTTGACCCCGATTCACTGGAGCTGATTGCACCAATCGGAACAACCGCTCAGTGGCTGGGCATCTTACCGATTGTGTCTCGCCTTGTTTCTCAGTTCACTGGGAGTTACCCGTTTGATGTTTACATCAACTCTGCTCATCCTGTCGCCGATCTCATAAAACCTGAGAATACTGCCGATACAGAACCGGGCTTCTTCACGACGAATTACTCAACTGGATATAACGGACTATATCGAAGACCCGTTAGTTGGGTATTTGATCGACTCAATCGCTTTCTCAAAAGCGGAGCAAATGCCAAAGAACAGTTCGGACGCTTTACTGACTTAATTTACTACCGATTCCCTACAGTGGAGGCAGAATTAGACCACAAAGTCGATAAACATAGCGAGCGTGGCAGATTTAAGGAGCCTATCCTCAAGCACTGGCGATTAGTTCTTGCAGATGGACCGCAAAAGGGTCAACCTGTTGTCGTTGAACAGTCTCTTCATCAGGTCGCTATTACAGAACGCTTTATTGTCCTTGCGGATATCGCCTTCAAGATGGAATTCTCACAGATTTTTTCACCCTTCTTCATCGGGTTTCTCAAACTAAACTTTTTTCAGGAACACTGGTCGCTAAGCGGATGGGTTCGTGCAAAAGTTCTACGGAATATCCTGCCTTTGCCGAAAGGAATTTTGTACGTTGTTAAACGGGAAGATTTAGAAAAGTATCCTAGTTTTGTTTGTACCGATAAGCAAGAGGAGAAACCACCACTTCCTATACCTGCAAAACAGATCATTCTGCCCTATGAAATTTCACATTTTGCTGCTGATTATAGTAACGCAAACGGAAAAATTACGCTTCATGTTGGACATCCCAATGGATGGGATGTGACCCAGTGGATTACCAGATATGATAGTTCTGTACCGGGAAGAGCGGGTCTTCGCAGCGATTTAGAAGGAATGCAGGTCGGAACGACGGATCTCGGTGCTTTGGCAAAGTACGTGATTGATGGTGACAGCGGTGAAATCGATACGGTGAATGTCATTCGGGATGCGGAGTCCACCTGGTCCCCTTCAATCTATACCCACAGCGAACTCTGTCGTGACGACAGCAATAATCAGGAAACTCAAGTTAAAAATATTTATTGGATTACCTGGGGATTTACCTGGGAGCTAGTTCCGCAACAGCTTTATGAAGTCTATAAATTAAGAGGATACAGAGCGATTCCGATTGAGAATCTTCCTGATGGGGACAAACCTTTAACCTTATTGCGACTCGATACTGAAACAATGGAGATTGCAGATTCCTTTCAATTTCCATCAGGATATTTTGCCTCCTCACCCCAATTTATTCCTAGCTCTGAACCACTAGAGGGAAATGATCCGTCTACACATGGTTTTATCGTCTGTACTGTCTTATCTGACGATCTGAACCATGAGAAAGAGTCTTGCGACGAATTTTGGGTATTTCATGGCGACGATTTTCACAAACCCATCTATCGTTTAAGTAATCCGGCTGCCCACAAGTCGCTCAACTTGGCGCTAACACTCCATACAGCCTGGATGAAGGAAGTTCGCAGCGAGAACCAGCGGAAACGCTATGGTGATGTGAACAACCGTCGGAACTTACGGAGAGATTCTGTTGATAAAGATTATGCACCCCGCTTGAAGAATGCTAAGAGCGTTGTTCGTGAGTTGTTCAGTGATATCGTTTATGAGTATTTTGTTGAGCAGCTTTCAGAAGTAGAAGCAACAGAACGCTTGCTACAGGAAAACTATCGGATTGATGGTTCTAATAAGTCCAGTTAATTAAAGCCAATGTACAAGCCGTGTCAGAAAAACCATAGCTTTGAGGACAGGATCGCTCCGTCCTCAAAAGGTTGACTTCCAAGCTACTAGCGAATTCCCCAGTCTACAAATAGATCGCGAGGATCATATCGACGCAGAAGAGCAACTAGATTCTTCAATTCTGGTTCTGTACCCACACAGACGCAGCCTGCGCTCCCCGGAGAACTACTCCCATTCCAATCCATGTGAAAGCCAAAACTGTCACGATCGTCAAATCGGGTCTTGATAATCGGAACCCAAACTGGACCAATCCCGTTTGTCTCATGGAAATGTACATCAATGTAGTTATCCTTGCCGCCTGCAAAATCGATGTCTCCAATGGTATAACGCGCTTGAGGAATAGGCTCAAAACTTCCAGGAAAACTAAGGGGATCGTCAGGGACTCTAAATTCCTGCGCTCCAGGTGCGCCTGAGATTGCATCAAGCGCTGCGAGAACTCTTCCCTTTGGATCGACAAACTCTAGCAATAACTTCTCCAGACCCGCATACGCCGTTGTACCAGTACGGGTCAAACGACAGTAAATTCGCTCCAACATGGGAGGAGGCACACGCTCCACAGCGTTTGTCAAGGCTGCTGTTAGGGCTGCCTTGGTTTTGGCTCCAAACTTTCCATCGACATCAAGGTCGTTTTCGCTCTGGAACCATTCGACCGCCCCTTTAGTAATCGGAGTATATTCGCCAGGCTGAATGCCGTCGGCAAGATAACCAAGCTTTCCTAATGCACAATTCAAAATGAAGCAGTCTTTGCCAGAATTTCCCACGACTAAAGTACGACCGATCTCTAAGGGAAGTTTTGGTTCCTGCCAAGGGGTGGCTGGAAATGTAGTATCTGGTGTGGAAGTACCAGCACCAGGAAATCCATCTCGCCGAAAGAGGGCTTCTTCTCTGTCACGACGGATGACTAGCCCTGGAAGAACTTTGCCATTTCCATGAATCCAGCGATCGAACTCCCTCGCTGCACCTTCGTAATCTTGACTGTTCAATTTCTTCAGAAGCGTTGACCCTTTCAAGCCATCTTTCCCAGTTCCCACATTAAATGCGAACGAAACGAGAGCATCAAACATACCCTGCGTTACAGCAACTGTGCAAAGGGTATTGACTGCACCTGTTTTCTCATCCACCTCCAATTGCAGCCATCGCTCAGCATTAGCTTTGGTGATCGCATCGCCCGCTTGCACAGGTCGTTTTTTATCAATGTGATAGATCGAGCCATAGCCAATCGTCCAAACTCCAACAGGATCAGCGTATGCTTCAATATTTCCATCAGCACGTTTACGGTGTAAACCTTCGGAATCTTTAATAAGATTCAAACAATCTTGTCCAGCTTTCCCAGCCATAGTGGTTCCTTATTCAAGTAGCAGAACTTTGAGACTCTTCCATCAAAATTCGCTATTGCCTGAGTTGAAGGCTGAGAATGGCTGACTTACAGGAATAGCATACTTGTGCTGAAGGCGATTGTGCGCTTTTTACAAAGTAGTCATCGCCGTCATATACAACGATTTTTACAGATTAAGGCACTTAACATACTTGTGCTGTGCTTTCCTATTATCAAAGAAGCGATATTTCGTCAGTTCAAAGCTGGTACTCAATTAGTCATTGCATTGCATAGAACCAAATGGAAAAAGTATAATATCTTAAGCGCCTTCAGATTGCTGGTGTTCAAAAATACGCTGTTTCCAGCTCTCTAGCGCCTCACAATTCATCGTTAGTTGAGGAGATTTAGCATAGCTGGGTTTGGGTTGAAATTCAGAGAAAAGTTCGAGTTGTGGCACGGATTCAAAGGGTTAATTGGACGATCGCTGCTGTAAAGTTTAGCTCAATGGAATTCTGCCAAACATCACGCTCCCGGTAGTAATATTTCCAAATATGGATCTGATACTGTCACAATTATACCAAAATGATGACAGTGGTTGTTTAAAAAATCATATAATTCCTGAATGAAATCAGCAAAATATCGAGATTTTGTTACAGATATTCTTGGTTTTTCGATGTTAATGAGGATTTATTTTGCCAAGTTTCGGAAGCTCTCGCATTCACCTTGCCCATTTATTCGATCGATTCTTAGCTATTCACATCACATATCGAGCCCTATCCTCACGAAATCACGGCAGTTTATCAAGAAATGCTACCACGTCAGTTTTTGCGCTTCTTACGGGCAGGCAATCCAGGGACAAGGAAAATCATGATGACCAGATTGTCAATTTGTAGCTTTGTAAAATTGTTCTTAGTGGTCGCTTAGGAATCACTGGCAATGACAGTTTTATTGAATATAAAGTGCTTTTCGTTGGTTGTAAGTATGAAATACAATTAATTGACTAAAAGCTACTTAAATGCTATTAACGTAGTGCTTCGCTTTTGGGCGATGATGTTTTTTCTCCATAACTATGACTATCTCTCATCAATCACATCTAAATCTAATGAGCAAAATAGCAAAAATAACTAAAAATCACATCGAATGGTTTAAGGAACCGAAGGACTGCTTTTTCTACTACGGCAGCAACTGGTGTCCGGGTTGGGCGATGGCGCTACCCTTCGACTCCGCGAGCGTGCAAGGCGCCCCGCAAGCTACGGTAAAATTGAACTTCCGTTGGCGCAGCCCTCGCAGAGGATCGTTCCTCAATGTTTCTATCTGGTAAGAAATGCTTCCGGTGACTGTCATTGGCTTCCTGCTAACAAAGCTTCTTGCCGTGGGGAAGGTCAAAGTCATCTGTTTGGCAGAGTTATATGGTCAATTCCTTTGATTGGCTTAAAGTCCAGAAATTCAAGCCTATCTCCTGAAGTTTTATGCACTTTCTCGCGACTAATAGCGTTGAACCAGTTCGCTACTGGTTTTCTTATGCTCAAGTTTGTTTTGTGTTTAGCTTACTATTCTGGTTGCACTGCTACAGAAAATGGTCAAATTGTTTTCTTAGGTGACAAAAACAGTGATAAATGGGTAAGCAATTTTGAAAATGCCTAGTTTTTTGATACTCAAAAGAGTGCAAATACTAAAACAACAGTTTTAAACACTAATTCTGTAGCTTGTAGGTTTTTTGCTGATTCTATATTTGTTATTGCCGTTTCCTGGTCAGAACCCCATTAGTCAATTTTAATTTTTCTTTCTATCTTATTTGTAAACAAAAGTCAAGTTTTTGCCGTTAAAAAGAGAAATAAAATTGAGATGATATACTAAAAAAATAATTTATCGATCGATACCAAACTCGATTACCACCATGACAATAACAGCCGGATTCGCAACAAAAATGCTGCGGGCAACACTCGCTGACTACAACTTTTGGCCCCAATCTGAAAGCGATTCACCGCTTTCAATTAAAAGAGCTAAACTGCCATTGGATGAAGCAGCAATCCTCAGCAGAGATGCTTCAATGCGGAGAGCTGCAATCAAGGCGATGAATCCCCTCGCTCCTAGTTATAAAGCTCCGGCGACACGACGCATTGAATACAAAACTTTAGATGAGCTGTTTCAACCTTTGATCAGAAACTCTTTGACAGAGTTAGTAGGGATGGCAACCCAAGGTTTGGCGATGGAAGATCCTGTTTTACCAGAGACAGTATTTAGCATTTTGATGCCGATCGAACAGGTTGAATATCTAACTGAGCTTTACCAAACATTCACTCAGTTGCAAAATACTAAAGTCATCATGGTTCACGACGATGACGGTGACAACACAAGCCCTGATGCTTACACAACTCTGATGATTGCTGGAGAATCAGTGGAATCAGAAGTTATCCTGGCTCAGGCTCTGCTGATTCAAACCTGATAAGCGCCAAAGTTCTTTCTCTCTCTTGTTTTTAATCTCTTCTCTGGTATTGACTACAGAGAAGAGATTAATTCTCGTGTATTCACAAATTAAATAAATAATCATGGCTATTAGAATCACCGCCCCAAATCAGCCAAGTATTCAATTAAACTCTTTGCCTTATTCCTTACCTGTTACTGCGATCGCAGACAGTAACACAAATACTGACGTTCGATTTAAACTAAACGGTACAGTTGTCGGCACAGACACCACAGCAACCAATGTCGGCACTACGGCTGCGCCTCAATATCAATTTGGGATGAGTATTACAATTAATACTCCGGGGAATCATTTAATTGAAGTTGAGGATATTACTGGAACAGCTCCTGTCACAGTTCGATCGACCGCTCAAATAAATTTTGAAGTTAAGGTCAACTCACCAACAATTGCGCTACGAGCTCCTGTTCTTTATTCAGGGCAAACTGTAGTAGTTGCTGATGTTGCATATCCGCCAACTAACTCTTTTGTCCGTTTCACTCTCAATGGCGCAATTATTAAAGAAAGTCCGTGGATTCCTTATGAAACAGCCATCACACAAAGTGGAACTCTACGCGCTGATTTGATGGTTGGCACTAGCATTGTTGCTACAGCTTCTCGGGATGTTGCTCTTATTCCTCCAGAGCCGGCAATCGTTGGGCCACAAGGTCCGATCGGCTTAACCGGCCCTCAAGGTCTGATCGGCCCTCAAGGTGTTGCCGGCCCGAAAGGCGATCGCGGTGATATTGGTCAGCAAGGTAATCCCGGTGCAGTCGGTGCAACAGGCGCGACAGGTGCAGCAGGCGCTCAGGGTGCAATGGGTACTCAGGGCATTCAGGGCATTCAGGGCAATCCCGGTGCTAATGGTGCAGATGGTATGCCCGGTGCAGCAGGTACACCCGGTTCAATCGGCCCTGCTGGTGCTACCGGCCCGCAGGGTATTAAAGGTGATCCAGGCAATCCCGGCGCGGATGGTATGCCCGGTGTAGCTGGAGCGATCGGCCCTGCTGGTGAAACTGGAGCACCAGGTCAGAAAGGCGATCAAGGAATTCCCGGTGCAGCAGGCGCTCAAGGTGCGATCGGTGCTACCGGCCCGAAAGGCGACCAAGGTAATCCCGGTGCTGCTGGCGTAGCAGGTTCTCCCGGTGTCGCTGGTGAAAAAGGTGAACCAGGCAGTCAAGGAATTCAAGGCATCCAAGGTTTGACCGGCCCTGATGGTTCACCGGGTCCTCAAGGAAATCCAGGCGTTCAAGGTGAACCCGGCAGTCGTGGTTTACCAGGTGAACCGGGCGCTCAAGGAGCAATGGGTTTACAGGGTGTGCCTGGGATTGCCGGCCCTCAAGGTGATAAAGGTGAAATTGGTAATCCCGGCGCTACCGGCCCGGCTGGTGAGAAAGGCGATCGAGGCGATCAAGGTCTAGTTGGCGCTACTGGCTCTCAAGGAAATCCAGGCTTAACCGGCCCACAAGGTGAGCAAGGAATCAAAGGCGATCGAGGCGACCAAGGAATTGCTGGTGAAATTGGTGCTACCGGCCCGGCAGGTTTGACAGGGCCTCAAGGTAGTCAAGGAATCAAAGGCGATCCAGGCAGTCAAGGAATTCCCGGCACAGTCGGGCCGGCTGGTGATATTGGTTTGACCGGCCCGCAGGGTGCTAAAGGCGATCGCGGTGATCAAGGTTTAGTTGGTGAAGCTGGCGCGACGGGCCCGATCGGTTTGACTGGTGCTCAGGGTTCTAAAGGCGACCGTGGCGATCAAGGCATTGCTGGAGATATCGGCCCGGTTGGTCCCGCAGGTTTAACAGGGCCTCAAGGTTCTAAAGGCGATCGAGGCGATCAGGGCATTCCTGGCGATGTCGGTATGACCGGCCCGGCAGGTTTAACTGGCGCTCAAGGCGTTCAAGGTTCCAAAGGCGATCGAGGCGATCAAGGCATTCCCGGTGATATCGGCCCTGCTGGTTCGATCGGTTTGACAGGGCCTCAAGGTTCCAAAGGCGACCGGGGCGATCAAGGTATCGCTGGCGATGTCGGCCCGGTCGGTCCGATCGGTTTGACTGGCGCTCAAGGCACTCAAGGAATCAAAGGCGACCGTGGCGATCAAGGTGTCGCTGGTGCTGCTGGCATGACCGGCCCGATTGGTTTAACCGGCCCGCAAGGTTCTAAAGGTGACCGTGGCGATCAAGGTATCGCTGGAGATATCGGGCCCGCAGGTTCGATCGGTTTGACCGGCCCGCAAGGTTCCAAAGGCGATCGCGGTGATCAGGGAATTGCAGGCGCGGTTGGCGCAACTGGTTCGATCGGTGCTACCGGCCCGCAAGGTCAAAAAGGTGATCCAGGCGTTCAAGGAATTGCTGGAAATCCTGGGGCAACTGGCGCAATCGGCCCGGCAGGTGCAACGGGAGCGCAAGGTGAAAAAGGCGACCGTGGCGATCAAGGAATTGCAGGCGCAACAGGTTCCCAAGGTTTGCAAGGTAATCCAGGTACTCCCGGTGAACGTGGAGAGCAAGGAATTCAAGGCGTACCGGGTAGTGTTGGCGCAACTGGCGCAATGGGGCCGATCGGCGCAACTGGCGCTCAAGGTGCTCAAGGGATTCAAGGAATTCAAGGGCGACCGGGATTGATTTGGCGTGGAATTTGGAGCCCGACTTTTCAATACGTGATGTTTGATTCTGTTGCTTATAACGGCAGCAGTTACATCGCTAACGCACCAAGTTTGAATTCTCCACCGTCGCTAACTTCGACAGTCTGGACTTTGGGAGCTAAGCAAGGCGATCCAGGTATCCAAGGCGCTCCCGGAGCAACTGGTCCTGCTGGTGCAGTCGGCGCTACTGGTGCTCAAGGCGCAGCCGGAATTCAAGGTGCAACTGGTCCCGCTGGAACACAAGGGCCTCAAGGTTTGCAAGGTAATCCTGGTGCAACAGGTTCTACTGGTGCGATCGGCCCGAAAGGTGATGTCGGCGCAACAGGTTCGCAAGGTCCGATCGGTGCAACAGGTTCTACTGGAGCGCAAGGAATTCCGGGCGCTGCGGGTGCTACTGGAGCGCAAGGAACTCCCGGCGCAACTGGTGCAACTGGAGCGCAAGGACCGATCGGCCCAAGGGGATCAAATTGGAGAGGTGCATGGAATTCAGCAACTGCTTATTCAATTAACGATGCTGTCTCCCAAGGAGGAAGCAGTTATATAGCCGTCGCTGCTAATACCAACTCCGTTCCACCTTCAGCAAATTGGAATCTTTTATCTTCGGTTGGTTCAACTGGAGCTGCTGGAGCTACTGGTGCAACTGGAGCACAAGGAACTCCGGGTGCAACAGGAAGCCAAGGTATTCAAGGCCCGGTTGGTGCAACTGGTGCGACTGGTGCAACTGGCGCAACGGGACCTCAAGGACCCGCAGGAACAGCAGATTTAGTTTGGTCAGCGCCAATTCAAATCTTGCCTTTGTCGTGGAACGTAACGGGTAGCATCACTTATCAAACCTGTGGAAAATTAGCTCGTATCAACGTTGATGTAAACGTTACTTTCGGTAACATCTCAGGAATGATTTTGTGTAACCTGCCACCTGCTTTTACCACTTGGTATTATGGCGTAGCTGGTGTTACCACTCCGAACGGTATGCTAGCAGCTAGTGGTCAATGGGCAAACATGAGATATGAGCCGAGTGGCACAAGAGATTTAGTCTTGAGGTTTGACAAGATTGTTAACGAGACATTACGATGCCGTAACACTTTCATTCTTCCGATCGATTAATCTTTGTTCAGTTTCCTAAACTTTGTAATTTATAACCCTGCTTAAAAACAGGGTTATAGATTCAACAATCCAATTACTCACAGAAACTAAAATGCTTCCACAATTAGCGAATACTTACAGTCCAGCAAAAGAATATCCTACAGGTTTCTTTTTTAGCAGTCCTAGACTTAACGGCATTCGATGTGTTTACCAAAGATTTGACGATTTGAAAGGACTAAGAAGTCAAATTTTGAGTACCAGATTTGTTGGACTCGATCGGCTTGAATTAGCTTGTCAAAGTCTTTGTGATGCTCATAATCTCACGCTTCTTGATGGTGAGTTATTCATCCCTGGCAAAACACTTGACGAACTAACAGTGTTGGTACGCGATCGAAACAACTATGACCTTGGCAATAAATTTGCTGTTGAGTTTAGACTCTCTGCGGTTCATTCAGCAATGAATCCTGGCATGACGGGTCATGAAATGATTACTTTGATGCGTCAAAACATTCCTCCGTTGGGGATGCTGAGTTTTATTCCTCAAGAATTGATTCGGAGTACACCGCTAGGAATTCTTGATGAATATACAAAGGTAGTTAATTCTGGGGTTTCTGATGAAATATTCTTAAGAAATCCTGATTCAGTATATTCAGAGATTCGATCGGACAACTATCTGAAAGTAAAGGGCATAACAAGCGGAGTCTTTACGGTTGTTTCATTCACACAGAATCCTGTAGTGAATTTCGTCAGTTATATGTCAGTCGAAGGTTTAGTTAATGGAGTCAATAAAATTACTCGGGTTTATGGTTTGAACGATGAAGAGGAACAAGATTTATGGATGAATCGAGATTCTTACATCGGCAAGCAAGCTCAGATAGTTTACATGGGTTTAAGTTCAACAGGAAATCTACGAACTCCGGCTTTAAGTCGATTCGTTAGCTAAGGAAAAAGTTTGAATGTTACCACAATTAGCCAATACTTACAGTCCAGCGAAAAATTATGGTGTTGCTGAATGGTTTAGCAGCCCTAAACTAGATGGAGTCCGCTGCTTATATGAAAATATGACGAGTGGATTGAGAAGTCGATCGGGACTGACTCGATATTCAGGATTGACTGAGATTGAGGAAATATGCGAAAGTATTCGATCGACTAATAATTTATCTTTTATAGACGGTGAGTTATACATCCCTGGAACTCTTTTTGATGTTATCTCAGGAATTGTCCGCAGCAGAAAAACTGTAGAATCTGTAGTAGCAAATAAACAAAAAGTTCAGTTTCGCATCTTTGCGATCGGCTTCAATCAATTCCCGACAATGGAGACAGTTCATGAAGTAGATCAGATTAAGCAAATTTTCCCGGCAATGGGAAAAGTTAGCTACGTCCCTCAGAAATTGGTTGAAAATAATCCTTTGGTAATCCAAACTGAAGCTGAATTGGTCAAAAGTTCTGGACTCTCAGATGAAGGGATAATGCTGCGGAATCCGAACTCTATTTACTCCGGGGTTCGATCGAACAATCTCCTAAAAGTGAAAAACTTTGTTAAGAACAACTTTACGGTGGTTGGGTTTACCAAAGGTAGTGGCAAATATGCCAAGTCTCTGGGTAACTTACTGATTCGGGGAATGATTAACAATCAAATCATCAATAGTCGAGTGGGGACAGGATTTACTGACTTGGAGCGATCGACAATATTTGCCAACCAAGCTGATTATTTAGGCAGAACGCTGGAAGTGGTTTATCTTGGTGTGACTGCTACAGGCTCTTTACGGCATCCAGTATTCTCGACATTTGTGTGAACCAAAATAGAGGCAGAAAAAAGCTTGAGTAGTGTACATCTACTCAAGCTTTTTTCTGTCTGGTTCAAAACTATTTGACGATTCCTACAAGTTCCGGCACTTTCCCCGCTAATTTCCAGCCTGTGCTAGGCGAGTAAACCGGGGTGTTAGCGTTAACTCCCCAGCCTGCTAGTTCACTTGTTGGTACTTCAACGAAGGAACTGTCAGGAGCTTTGATTTGCCAGGTTTGCTCAGGATGACTCAAGGTTTTTTGCGCTAGCAAGTCGGCTGGAATAGGAGGAGGTTGAATGCCTGCAACAAGAGGAACAGGAGCAACAGGAGCGACAGATTGAGCAGTAGATTCAGCAGCAGGTGCAGGCTGTGGTTGGCTTGGATCAGGCTGAACTAAAGTCAAAAAGGATTTGCTGAAAGTCAACTTAGGTCTGCGAGAAGCTTTAAAAGTGATAGCTTCTCCAGTCCGAGGGTTGCGTCCTTGACGTTCAGGTCGATCGGTAGCTTTTAAAATCCCTAACCCTTCTAGCGGTACTTTTTCACCATTGCGGAGAGTGAGTGACATGAAGGCTACTGCTGAATCCCATACCGCGTTAACGGTACTTTCAGAAAATCCAGTTGACGCTTTTACGTGGTCAGTTAAGGCAGACATAACTAATCTGTTCGGATGACTAATGAATATTTTAATTATGCACCATCAAATGATTAATTTGGTGGTAAACCAAAATCTTCTGGCTTATAAAGACCTGCTGGGAACTTGCCTTCTAAGAAATCAATTTGTTCTTGAGAGAGCGATCGGTTATAGAGCCGAACTGTTTTGGTGATGATTTGTCCGCTATCTTCCATATACTTGCCGTTGGTGTAACAGCGCATCTCACGAGTTTCCCCGATCGCAACTTTACTTTGGTACTCTTTCGGTATCCATCCAAGGGGGAAGTATCCGACATTTCTGGTACTTTCAGGAAAGCTCATATCTACCGCAAGTTCCATTCGTGCTGCGACTTCTCCGGCAGCAGGCTTCATTCGTTGGACAACGCGAACAAGTACATTTTGCCCTTTCCATTCACCTCGACTCCAGACACTTGGAGTTTGTCTGTGAACGTTGTATGCGTTGAAATAAGGCAAGGTGTCGGGGTTTTCTTGTAAATCTGTCACGATTTCTTCCCTGAATAAATTGAATGCAAGTGATCCGGTGCTGAGCTCAGTAGCATTAGTATGAACAGCTCGCCAATATGCAGCAGCCCAACTTTTTGCGCTGAAAGCCTCACCGTTGGCATCAGCTAATTGTTCAAGAGCAGAGTTTTTAAGAGCTTGAAATTTTGCGGACACCTCACGGATTTTAGTAGTATCCCCATCATTTTGGTTTTTCCATGCGATCGCAACCTTCATCTCGTCCGCGTATCCTTTGCGTTGCTCAAAAGCAAAATCTAACTGCTTTTGATCGACTACACCACCCACAAAGAGTGCATTTTCAAAGGAGTTGATGTTGATGTTGGTTTCCAACTGAGCTGGTTTCCAGTAGGTGTTAACGACTCTCACCAGGCGGGAAATAGTATCCATCGCATCCTCGGCAACGGCACAGGGTCGAGTTAGATAAACCGCATCCTCTTTAAAGTCTTTGAGCCAAGGGATTTTACCAGCATCTCCGAGACTGTTGAGATATTCGGTAACAGCTTGCAAACCCTTGTCATTATTGGGATATGCCGATTTCAATGAGTCAACCGCGATTTGGAGTTCCTGACTGAGAAAGTCGATGATTGACATCTCGACTGGAGCTGTTTGCATCCCGCCGGGAGGAATCATCAGCACTATTCCTTCAGCTCCCGCACCTCGGGCCCGACCCAGAAGTGAGGCAACAATCCCGGTGCTGTCATTCATGCTGTTAACGGCGACTTCTTGGAGAGTTCCAGGCAACGCCATTTTGGGAAGCTTGTCAACGGATGGAGGTTTGTCAAAGTTGGCGATCGCATCTCTCAGAGCTGGATACTCTCTGGATGAGATGAGCTGAACAAAGTCGCCGTCAAAGTCTCTGCCCAAATTCAGCATGAGTTTTGTCGAGGCTGCCATCAATCCATAGCCTTTGGCATAAGTGCCTTCATGACGGTTGATCCAGAGCTGACAATCTCCCCAATGCCTCATAGGATTGCAAAATACGATGTATTCGCCGGGAGCCATGCCAGGTGCACAAAATACTTTTTCTCTAAAAGTGGTTACGTTGTTCTCATCCGTGGTTTCGTATTTTTGGAAATACTCATCAGGTTGGGACATGAGTGACCAGAAACGAACTCCGGCTGCTTTGGCTAAGTTGAGCCAAACGGCGCGAAGTCTTTCTGCTACTTTCCCGGTGATGTAGGGATGCAATAACAGTCTGCCTTTTAAGTCATATTTGATAATCTCCATTGCAGTATTGACATATTCAGCTTCGGACTGAATACTATCGCCCTGCTCACGTTCTTGTGCTGCTTCTTCTTGATGGATTCGGAGTTCTTTAGCCAGAGCTTGAATAGAATTAGTAGCTGCTGCTAGCTTTTCACATTTTTCTCGCAGTCGGCTGATTATTCTGTCTTGTTCCAGAGTTTCAAATTTAAACCATTGAAACAGCATCCAGCCTGCTTTTGCGGTGCGCTTTTCTGCTTCAAATACCAGCCCGCATAGCAGTTTATCGGTATAGTTTCCGAGTGCTGGTTTTTTGCCTTTTAACGAACTCCAAGGAATGACCAAATCATAGCCTGATTCATCTAACAGAGGATTGTAGGCGATCGTCCCTTTTGCTACCCATTTTTTAAATGCAGCTATCCTAAACTGAATAGGAATATCAGCATCAATTTCATCAGCGTCAAATTCTACTGTTCCTGCGCCTAATATCTCCATAAATTCTCTGGAAGCTTTGGCGTGACTGTCTCCGCTGTTCCAATGCCGTTTATTTACTGGATCATCTTGAGGATTGCCATTAGCATCTCTGGCTGTATCATCAACAATCACATAATTGAATTCTCGACCTATTAAATGTTTGCATCCTGTGTGAAGAATACTGCCGTAAATGATTCGTTTCCATTGTTCTGTTGCTAATCCTCCATAGTAATCACTCCCGATCGGAGCTAGATTGAATGTAAACCTACCATGATTCCGAGAGTTACTAGCTAAATCCAGTTGATATCGATCAGTTTTATCAACAATAAATGGATTCAGCAGTGCAGGACTTTTTGTATTTTCTGGTATTTCACCAATACAAAATCTATCTTTCCCAACATCTTTGTGTAACCCTGAAAGCAGAGTATTTCGCAAAGTTACTTTGGGAGTATTCGACCATTGTTTTGCAACACAGTCCCACACTGACCAAACAGCAGTTGTTGCTACTTTTGCCAGTGTTTCGTCTGCGCCGTACCAGTCGTAATTTAGCTCATAAATTGTTGGCATCTGTTTAAATGAAGTCCATAAAGTTGAGTCTACCTGTTGCTATTCGAGCAACTTTGTCAGGTCCTAATAATGCTGCAATTTCTTCTTTTCCAGTGACTGGAATTGGATTATCAGGATTAGTTAAATTATAACAAATTGCATACTCATTTTTTGGATCTAATCCGAGTCCTATGATTTGGCTCATAGCAAGTTTGGCATTGTCGCGCATATTTTTAGCTGAGAGTTTGAACTGATCCAATATTTCGATCGAATTAGTTTCGTACATGGTAGCTACTCTCAGATTGAATCTGTTAGGATTATCCACTAAATCTCCAAAGACATAGAGAGTTTTCGACAAAGCCGTTTTATTTCGCATCGCTAAAATGATAATGATTGAGACAATTAAAATCGGCCCTGCCATTGCAATCAGAAACATCCAGGCAGTAACATTCATATTACTGGTGCCAAAAACAGTCATCAACAAAGCTTCGTTAATTTTCAAAGCAGAAGCAGCAAAAAATCTTAGTGCTTCAGCCCCTGAACTGCCAGAAACTTTGAGGACGATCGAAGTTACGCAATGAATAAGAGCTGTAATTAAACTTGCTGGTATTCCTGCCAAATTCATGCAAGTCGTTAAAAACCAACTTGCTATGCTAGAAATTATGCCTGCTGTAATCCCTACTGTCGCCAAAGCACCGCCTACAGCAACGATCGGCGCTACTACTGGGACAATTATCAAAGCACTTGCATTCACTTGGACACTTCGGATTGATAAAATCTGATCGTTGTAAATTGAGTTGATATCGTAATTGCTATTACCTATTACTGTACCTGTACCTGTTCCTGTACCTGTACCTGTCGTAGAGCGTACAATTCTGGGAGAAGGGATAGGTGCATCACCCATAGCAACTAAACTTCTAGCCACATTGTTGTATTTAGATCGCGTTCTACGTCGATCGTCTAATTTTAGTCGTTCATCTTGCAATTCTTGGTAATATTTATCTCGTAATCTTCTAGCTTCTTCCTGCATTAAAAGCTTTTTTTGATTAATTGATCTCCAAGCCTCATCCATAGCGTAGTTAATTTTTACCCCGGTTTTGGACAATTCTGGGAGATTTAAGCTATTGTTGAAAGCATTTATGACATCACCATAGATACCTTTCTCTGTACTGGTAGAGATTAATCCAGCCAACGCTCTTTCACCAGCACCTGCTAAATTGGGATAAAGTTTGCTGTTGTAGGCACGGTTGATGCCGTGGGATGTTTCCAAGAATGCTGTTCCACATTGAGCTATCAGAAGAGGAAAGGCTGCTACATTCTGTGATGACTGAAGCCAACCTAAAAGAACTTTAGCCGTTGGATGAGCCAACAATCCCTGAGTCAGCGGTTGCTCCAGGAGCCATTGCTGAGGAGCCTCCATTATCTTTTTGACTTCACTAACTCCTTTTAGTGATTGAAAATTCGCCCAAACATCATCGAGTGGATTGGTAGGCATAGTAAGTGTGGTTGTTTTAGATATTTTTAACAATATTATAATTCAAGTCACACTTACTATGCCTACCCTCATCAGCTAATTTTAAGAATTAGACTTCTTCAAACTTTCTTGTTTAGCAACTCGATCGCACTCAGTCAGTTCAGGAGTAGATTTTCGGGCTAGCCAGATCCATGTTACCTCGTGAACTTTTGCTAATTTATCAAGTTCTTCCCACAAGTCTTGGTTAGCGTTACGGTTCCAACTTTTAGCCATCGTGTTTACGACGTAGCTTGAATCCGAAAACAGTATCACCTTACAAGGCTTCTTGAGAGCTTTCAACGCTTCGAGCGCTGCTGTCAATTCCATCCGATTGTTAGTAGTCGTTGTGTCAGATTGACCACTAATCATTTTCTTGTTAGTTTTGCCTGGAATTGTGAGTAATGCAGCCCAACCACCTGGCCCTGGATTCCCTGAGCAAGCACCATCACAATGAATATTAACCACACTTTTTGTTTCAGTTACAGTTGTCATTACTTTTAACAAAAAAGAACATCAAAATCTAAAAGCGAAGCTACCTAAAACCTGAATTATTGCTATAATATAACAAAGAATTGGGGAAATTTATGTCAGAATACACAGATTTGTTGAGACAATATGCGCGTTTATCGGTTATCAATTCTGGATTGTCGATCGAGAATTCTGAATTATCGATCGAGAATTCGGAACTGTTAATAGAAAGTTTGAGGGTAAAAGCAGAAAATCTAAGACTGACTGAGCGGTTGGAACAAATGAACTATTTAGCAAGAGCAATGTATAACGATTTCAAACTCGATCAACCACATGAAAACTTGACAGAAAATAATAGAGAATCCTTAGAGCTGGAGAGTGGCGGGACTATCTATTTAGTTCAGTATCTCGATCGAAATGGAAAATCCTACATATCAACAGAAGGTTTTACACCAGAAGGTGACATAGCCCCTAAGCTTTATTATTTCGGCTATGCGGTCTTTTTCATGGTAGAAGAACTGGTACGACAAGGATTTAATAGTCTGCCTGAGAGATTTTCAACGTTGTTCGATCGAAACCCAAAGTTTATGAACTATGTAGTCAAAGAATTTGAACGGGTGATGGCATATTATTTATAAGTCCAGCGAAGAAGTTCAGCAGTCAAAGAACAAAAATTTGATATTCATTTAGAAACTAAGGAAGTTTTACTTATGGACGATCGTACCAAACAACGGTTTGAAACAACTTGACGACCAATCGCTTTCATAGATAACCCCTGACTCCGCAAACTACGAATGCGTTCTCTCAAAGCTTCAATTTCAGCGGTCGATGGCGCTACGCGCCCTTCGACTACGCTCAGTGCAAGCCCGCAAGCTACGAGTAGATGGTTCGACTTGCTTAGGCTGTAAGTCCCATGCTCTGATACTGCGCTGTACCTTTCCTGCTGTCGTGTGGGTATGTTTGGCTATCTCGGAATAAGATAGCCCTAGACGGTACAAACGGATTTGTTCTTCTAGATTGCTCATCTCTTTCGCAGAATTATTAATATTGAAGTAGAGAAGCTAGAAACTGGAGACGCATCAAAGGAACAGTCGCTTGGGGAACGCAGATCGACAGACCTGCTAAGTTGATTGCTTCTGCCCTGCCTGGAGTTCTCCGTTTTACTCCTGGCTCGGCTGGCGGGGGATTGAATCGCCACCAGTGGTCATAATGCAATCCAGCCATGTACTCGGGAAACCCAAAAAAACATATTATGCTTCGCTTTGGGGTTGTGATCCTTTTTTTAAAAGTCATGATTGATCCTACACTTCAACAGCGTCTCGAAAATCATATTATTTCTAAAACTGACTGTTGGTTAACAGATTTGTGTTGTTGCAAAGATGGCTACCCTAAAATCAGTGTCCATAAGAAGGTGAGAAAAGCTTCTCGTGCAATCTTTGAATTATACAATGGGGAAATTTCTAAAGGAATGTTTGTTCTTCATAAATGTGATAATCCAGCTTGTATTAATCCAGAACATTTATTTCTTGGAACTCAAAAAGAAAATATGGAGGATATGGCAAGCAAAAGTCGTTCAACCATAGGCTCCAAAAGTGCTAGCGCTAAACTCAATGAAGAACAAGTCCTTGAGATTAAGCGTTTGTTGTCTGAAACAGATTTAACCCAACAAAAAATCGCTGAGTCATTTAATGTTGACAGAAAGATTGTTTCAGGGATTAAAAACGGAAAAATTTGGAAGCACGTTATTTACACATCGGTTAGGGAGAATTTCTCAGAAGCTAAACAGTTGAGTTTATTTGACTAACTTGCTAGTAAAGAAGCTAGAAACTGAAGACGCATTAATGGAACAGTGGCTTGTGGAACGCAAATCGACAGACCAGCTAGAGTTATTGCCTCTGCTCGTCCGTGTGTGTTTCTGGGTAATCCAATGTTTTCTGGTGGAGAATTAAATCTCCACCAGTTTTCATAATGCAATCCAGCCAAGTAAGAGGCATTCCAAGCATCCAAAGGCATAGTTCTGGGTTTAGTTTCTGGGTAGCTGGTAAACGATTTTGCGATTTCAATCTGTGTTCCAATGTGTTTTGACCAGCCCTCCCACCTTTTCCGTTGCTGGATGCCAAAGTGGTTGGCGTAGGCAATGATAAACACTCTTTGCCTCTCATGTACCGCACCGCACTGCGACGCGCTGATAACTTCAACTTCTGTTTCGTAACCGCCCATTCTGAGTCCGGCAATAATTGTTCGTAGCCCTCGATCGATAAGCCCGACAGGATTCTCCACCAATACAAAACTTGGTCTACCGAGTATGACGCATCGGAGTGCTTGGAACCATAAACTTGATTCGATGTGAACGAGTCCGGTTTTTGTTCCGGCTCTGGATGTACCTGTGCAAGGGAACGAAATTGTATAGACATCGGCTTTATTTTTGATTGGTAGGTAATCACAAATATCGGAATGGATTGGAATATTAGGGAAGTGAGTTTGTAGAACTTTTTGAGAATATGGGTTTTTTTCTACGAATTCGATCGTCTCTAATTTAATCTGAGAATTGGCGTTAACTAAACTTCCTGCTAATTCCCAAGCTCCTATTCCCGCAAACAAATCAACGCATTTCAGTTTCATTTTAGTGACTTTATTTTAATTCTATCATTTTCACTTCGTGTTTGGGAAGTATTTTCTAATCACCAACTGTGACTAATATGACTAAAATTGTAATGATTTCTGGCAGTCGCTCAATCAAAGATATCACCGCTGGATTACCATCAATCGATCGAATAATGGAGCTAAAGTTTTCGATAATAGTTGGTGATGCGGGAGGCGTAGACAAGTTAGTTCAAGAATATCTGCGTCGATCGAATTACCTGAACGTTAAGGTTTACTTTGCTTTGTGGAACGGCAACGGAAAACCGAGAAATACGACGGGGTATGAAACGGTTGGAGTTGCAGGGAACTATGTCGATCGAGACAAGATGATGTGCTCAGTTTGCGATTACGGTTTGGCTCTCTGGGATGGCACAAGTCGCGGAACCAGGGACAATATCGATCGAACTGGAAGGAAAACCAAAATTATCAGAATTTGAGGCAATTGAGGTTGGTCGGTGAGGGTCGCTTCGCGATAAGGGAGTGACCTATCACTTGTAACTACCATGACTATTACTCTAGAAAAGTTTGATTTCGACAAATTTACGACTGAGAAAGTTAAATTTGCGATCGATATTGACCGTAAAGTTTTCAACGTATCTGAAGGTTTAACCGATCATTATGATCAGTTAGATAATTCTCCACTGTGGCGAGGTAAGTTTTCAGTTGAGGAGTATCGGCAAATGCTATGGCAACAAATCCAAAAGCATTTACCCAGATATTTCAAGGTCAGATTAAAAGGTTTCTATGAGCCTAATTTAGTCCCTGATTCAGATATCTTTCGATCGATTATGGAATTAGCTCATGCTTATCGAGATAACGGTGAGTTGAAGCTGATTTATATTTCTGATCGTTCCCATGCTGAACTTATCGCCAGATGCGTTGATTATGTGGCAAATCAGATTCTAAATTAGAATTTCGGCTGTACCAGGAAAGGAATTAATCTCCTTTCCTGGTAAGAAGCCGAGGTTTTCAGCGATACCGGAAATTAATCTTTGGTAAGAAGCTGTTATCTGACTATTATACTCGCAACATCGAAAACCGCAATTTAATATTAAGGAGAATCATGTCAGAAATTCACATCAATCCAATGAGCCTCTTCCCTTATGATGTCAACAGACGGGAGGGAACCTATTTCGATCGAAACGGCAAACGAGTTAAGGATGAGTGTCTAGACTATCATTATGCGGTTGCTTATGAAGGCACAGACATTCGCTTGGCAACTTGGGCTTGTAAACAGCGCAAAGAATTGACCAATTTAGCTACTTATTTTGAAGGAGCAACAGTCGAAGAAAAACGTCAAATTATTTGGCATAAAATTGAAACTCAAAGAGTTAATAGACATTTCCTTCGTTTCTGTGAGAGACATAGAAATGAACCTTTATTTCTTTGGTATGTAAGTTCCTACGACTTGCCTACGGCTCAATTTATCAAAAGATTCTTGGAATGGTATTGGTCACAATACCCAATAATCAATCATTAAAAGCTGCTATACTCTAACTAATTTAGTTGGAGTATAGCCTCATGTGTGCAACAAAATCTCCTGATAAACCAGCAATCAAAATAACAGACATAACCCCAGAGTATAACATCAATTATAAAACTGGGTACATAGGATTTCTCAACAAGGGAGCCGACGTAACATCTCTCGGTATCGCTTATTTTACCGGCTGGAATTTGATAAGCGATATCCATGTGACTCATACCTTGATTGTCGCGGGTGAGGATCAATGTATTGAAGCAGACATGGTAAATAACACAGTTAAGGTTTGCAGCCTAAGCAAATACTTCAATGACCCTAACTGTCAAATCTTCTTCCGCAAACCCATACTTTTCAACGAGGCGGTAGGTTATGCGATCGCATACAAAGCCAGTCTCGAAATCGGCAAACAATACGATTTCGGCGCAATTTTGACCCAAGGACTCTCAGGCAGTTTCCCTGGGCGGATGCTCGATCGACTGCTGACCGGAAAGTTGGAGGAACTGCTAGGTAAACTGCTCGACAACCCTAATAAATGGATTTGCAGCGAGCTCGTTGCTTACACCCTAGATGAGCAGTTACTTTACCGAGATAAAGGCATCCTCAAACGTCCTAACTGTACCATCAGTCCTCAAGAGCTTTTCCAGGATACCGAAATCTTTGCACCTTGGAAAAAATCTAAACCCTCAGTAACAGAAACAAAAACAGTAACAGAAACAGTGACCGTAACAGAAACGGTAACAAAAACAGATTCAGAAACAGACTTAATCTGTAAGTAGGAATAGCTGAGGTTAACGGTTAAAACGCTTTGCGGTAAGACGTGAGTTTTTCCGCAGGGAGTTTTGATATGAGTTTAGTTACAGTTACACCAACAGGTAAGAAGGTAGTCGCGCCGATTTTCCGTCCAGACCAGTCTGAGTTTGATTTGCCGGTTAGCCAGAATTTGGTTTGGCGAGGCGGTGTGTATGTTTGCGTAGATGGCAAGAAGGAATATCATTTCTCTTGCCAACTCTCGCTATGTGTCAATGGCGATCGCATCCAGGTGGGTAGCCTTTATTTGACTGTCTGCGGGGTAGTTACAGTTAAGTCGATCGTCCCTTCAGTAACAGTCAGTCAATATTTTGAGTATATTGTCCAAACTGAACAGGGAACTGAAGAAAAACTTCTGCCCTGGGAATTCGATAGCGCTGTCTAACTTTCATTTCAACAATTTTAAGATGTTTATCCAGACAGTTTGAGGTTCTTGAATGCTTCGCTGAGAAGTGCAAATTTGAGGTAACTATTATGAAAGTAATCGCACTTGATAGACTACAACCTGCTAATTTTGGCATTTCTGACACAATTGGCAGACATTGTAAATGGCGCGATGGTGTGTTTATTTACAACAACAGTGACGGGGAAATGTATTTTCAATGTGAGCTGCCGTTGTGTCAGAATGGCGATGCGCTATCGCGCCCGCAAGCTACGCATCCAGGTAGGTAGTTTGTACAATACCTCTATTGCAATCGTCCAGGTTCTAACCATGAATTTAACTAGCCATGTCAACCAAACTTTTACCTACATAGTTCTTGACGAAAATGGCGATTCCACTGAGATTCTTCACAGCGGTGAGTTTATCAGCATTTTCTGGTAACTCCTAACCCGGAAACAGGAGCGTTTTCAGTTCCTGTTTCCCTTATGTGATGCTCATGTGACGGTCATGTGCGCGCCCGGTACACATAACATACAGGTGCAGATACAGGCTATGTACGTGTGAGAATGAAAATACTTCGTTTTGGGAAAGTGATGTTATTCCCAAAACGAAATGGAAAACGTATCACTGTTTGACTGGATTGTAAAAAACAATTTCCCTGAAGCGGATTTCTGGCTGATAAATAAAGGTAGCAAAAATAAGTTAGGGGAACCAGTTAAGGAATTTCAGCCTTACCTTACAGGCATCAAATGTCCAGTGTTAGTTTTGCCAGATTACGCTTTCTATATGTGCCTGCACCTGCACCAGCAAGGATTGTGGCAACAGTATTCGCAAGGTTCATTAAATCTTCAGCATCTTCGCCTCAAGAATGTCAAAGAAGTTTTTCGATCGCTTGGTAATCAGCACAGAATTCAACATCAAGCCCGTTTCAAGTCGTTTGTTCCATATCCTGTGCCTGCTACTACAACAGACAAAGAAGAGGTTTATGCTTGGCTCTAAAGCGTTGAATTGTTGAATTGTTGAATTACAGGATTAGTGAAATGCAAAGAATCAATTTCGGTGGAATTCAAGCTGAGGTGTTGGCGTTGTCTCCGCACCACGGCTGTTTTATTTTCCGATTATCCGATCGGATCGCGGTTAAGGGCATTTACACAAGCCGATTTACTTGGGATGAAACAACGGACAATCTCACAGGTTTTCTATCAGAACGGTTTGTCCTATATGTGGGAGTGCACACCTACGACGAAGCTGAACTTATCAAAGACACAATCACCAAAGCTGGCGGAACTCCGAATGAGGATGTCTTTGTTTCCAAACTCGTTCGTGGCTATCCCTATCAGGTGAGAGCGATGGGGCTACGAGCTGAGTATCTTGTCCAAACTCTACAGCATTTTCCTCATCCTGCTTAGCTACAAAAACATTAACAATCCTAGAAACAATCCTAGAAACAATCCTAGAAACAATCCTAGAAACAATCCTAGAAACAATCACAGAAACAAAATCAAGAAACTGTTTCCAAGGGTTATTAATGTTTTGCTTCGCTTTGAAGTGTTGAGTTATTTACTTAGTAAGGAATCTTGGTCATGGAAACAGTCAATTTTGCAGGTGTTGAAGGTAAAGTAGTGGAAACATCACCGCACGGCAGTTACGTTGTAGTAAGATTGAGCGATCGAATCACGATTGTCGGCACAACCAATAATCAATTCAATTGGGAAGAAATGCCGGATGCTGCATCAGGATTTGAATCCTTCATCACGTACATAGGGATTCGATCGAAAACTGAGGCTACTACATATCTCAATCTGGTAGCTACAGTTGGCGGTTACACACTCCCGAAAGAAGCCGAACCGAGAAAAGCTAAGCGGATTAAAGATTTCCCGTTTGAAATTAAAATACGTGGGCTAAGTCCTGAGTTTGTTGCTGAAGTAATTCGCTGCCAAAAAAAGTAGCTGACTATTCAACTACCTAAAAGCTAAGACCTAAGTTTCTCTTTACTACTTCTGTAAGGAGAAACTTAGACTATCCACATTACCTAATTCACCCACAATTCTGATGTCTGACAAAATAGTTTACGATGTGATTCAACGATTTGAAGTTATTGACGGTGTACCTCAATTGATTTCTACTGACATTAAAACAATTCAAGGTGGAACAACTTTGTTTTCGCTCGCAGAAACTTGGTTAGCAAAGAATACTCAGTTAGTCCGGTGCTACACAGAACAATACGTTGGCTACAAAAACAAACGTGACAAAAGATATCAACTGGTTCTCACTCCTAGAGCAACCTCTCTTCAAGTAGCATTCCCCGCATCTAATTTGAGTGGCAAAGTTAAGTTTATTACCGAAAACGATGCGCTGTTTCCTTATGCACTGAAGGTGTCGATCGAGAACAAAGAAACTCTTTTCAAGCTTCTTAATGACCTTTTTCCACAACACCAACAACAGCAGTAACAAAAGATGTCTCTAAATGAACGTGAAGAACGTGAACGACAAGTCTTTGAATCTGAACGTGAGAAATCTGAAATTACTAAAAAGCTCAAGTTGGCTTTCAAATCGTTAGCTTGGCAACATTACCACGAACAGATGACTGAAGACGAGTTTAACAAACGTTGGCAAATCCATCAAATTCATTCGATGGATTACTATCGAACTGTTTGGTATCTCATGGAGAAAGGCTTTTCTATCCAAGCATTACTAAACAGCCAGTCAGAAACCTAACCTACTTCTACTTCTACTACTACCATGATTCAGATTGATTCACAAACAGAACAGACAACTCTACGCCTACGTGATGCCTTCCGTGTACTCGCATGGCAAGTCTTTGAAACAAATCCTGAGATTCGTGAAGATTTAAACCAGCGTTACACCAGATTCTACAGTCGCTGGAGACAGTGCAAGATTCGATCGATGGATCTAACTGAACTTTCTCTCTTAGCAACAGAAAGAGGTTTCTCGATCGAACAACTGTTGAGTATCAGAGAATGCTACTACTCCATCGCTCAACCTTATCCAGATACTTTTGCTGATGATTAACGGCTAATCTAAACAGTGCTTGATGATGGCAAGTTTATCTTTCCATCATCAATCGTAGGCGTAAGTCGGGGTAGCGATCGAAAGAGAAGAACCTACAGTAGTTTGTCTGTGAGGTTCGCTTCGCGATAGGGAAATGAGATAGGTATTCTACTTATTTCCGAATTTACTGTACATTTAGCAAAGGAATTTCATCATGGCTATTGTATTTATGTCCAAAACTGCCAAAAAGCGTAGTTTGTTGATTGATGCGCTTCGTATTCTTGCCTGGGAAGAGTACAAGTCTACCAACAAAGAAGCACTCAAGAATCTTCAGTATGGCGGTTATGCTGTCTTTGACAAAGAATGGCAAATTGATGAAATTCATGGCAAAGGTTATGAGGATCTTCTCGCTTTTGCTAAGAGTCTAGAGTTTTCTGAGGCAGAATTGCTGTCGATTCGATCGAAATACTACGCCAAGAAAACTAATACTCCTAGTACGACTGCTTCTGTCAAGAATAACAGTTCGTCTAACGGTAATGGCAATGGTAACATTCCTGAAGATGTTAGTGCTGTTGAAGAAGAAGAATATGATGTTGGTGATGCCTTTTAGCCTTGACTAACAGAGATTGATGGTGGAGAGTTTCTACTTTTCATCATCAATCCTATCATCGATCGAAAGAGAAGAATCTACAGAGAGTTATCTGTTAGGGTCGCTTCGCGATAAGGAGGTGAGTGAAATATTGTCGTTAGGAGCATAGTATCATGGAAAAAATGAAGAAAGTTATCCCAAATCTCTCTGAATTTAAAGAGTATTTGAGAGGTTTAGTTGCAGAAATGGAATATAGCCATAGTAGTTTGACCAATAAAAGGTTAGAACTTTGGTTGTTTAATAAAGTCCATCTTGGCAACGGACAAGTCAGCCTTGGGTTTTATGACGAAAGGTTGTATCAGCTTTGTCAGAGGCTTTATCCAGGCTGTGATATAGGTTTGTTGACTTATCATGGCAAAGAAAGAGGTGGTAGTTGTGGGTTGATTGCTCCACATCGAGATCATGGCTATGCACAACCGATCGCAGTATCTCTCAATATTGGCATAGCAGAGTTTGTCGTTGATGGCAAAAGCTGTGTGTTGAATGATGGAGAAATTGTAAAGTTTAATTGTAAGCAACTCCATTCTGTCCCTCGCATTATGAGTGAGGAAAGATTTAGTTTGGTGTTGTGGCAATTGAATGAAGCCAAAGGTTATCTATCGCAAATGGTAGAGCCGATCGAATGGTAAAATAATGGTTAAATATTTTGGATTTGATCCAGAGTATTTAACCGTTATCTCCTAGGTTGTCAAAGAAAGAAACAATGGTGAAGTCTAGTGTTGGGTAGGGCTTCGCCATTAGGGATTGAGTTAGATTTTTGTACTTTACTTAGAGGTTTATCATGGCTATCAATATCTTGACCAAATCTGAAAAAGAAGCATCCAATCTGAGAGATGCTATTCGGATAATGGCTTGGTCACAGTTCAAGGCTGACAATGATACCGATCTCAAAGGTTTAGATTTGTACGAAATTTTCAAAAAGGACTGGGAAACGTATGAGATTCATAAAATGGATCTGGCAGGAATTCGTACATTTGTCGGCAAGTTGGGATATACATCCGACGAATTGATGCAAATTCGATCGGAATATTATGCCAACAAGAAAGAGTACAACAACAACAACAGAACTGATGAATTTTAGTTATAGCGATACCGAGGCGCGTAGCGCCCGCCAGCTACGAACTTAAGAAAAAGCCTCAGTATCTGTGATAGATATTGGGGCTTTAAAATTAAGAGAAAGAGTAAGTGAAGATTTTTTGTGAGGGCGCTTCGCGATAAGAGAATGAGTTGTAATTTTGCAACTCATTCTCTTATCTAGGTATTTTTCATGGCTAATTTAACTGAAACTTTGGTATCGATCGTAATTGCTGGTGAATTAGCAGCCATTGCATTGTTAGCAGCAACTCCAATCATTGGTTATGCAAAAGTAACAGCAGCTCATGTCCAGTTAGTTCAAACAGCGAAGCAAAGCAGATATGATGCAATCGTAAATTATGGCGAAGTTAGAAGTGTCGCAATTTTCACAGGCGATAAGCCAGCAATTGCAGAGTGTTTGAGCGGAGTTTGTGGAGCTAAAATCCCTTTGCCTAGTGGTATCACCATCAAATCAACCTTTAGAGGTATTGATGCGAAAGTTGCAGGTAAAGCAGGTAGCAATGTAGCAACGTTGATTAGTTGGGCAAGCGAAACCAATAGCGGAATTGGTGGTAGCTATGGCCAGCATGGAACAATAACCTTTAGCCATCATTGGACTAAAAAGCGGTTTTGCTTAGTTCGGGGTGGAGCTAATGGCAATCAAGGCGAAGTCGTAATCCGAACTGATAAGGACTGTAAATAGCAATGTTGAAGTACAAGAAAATCTCTAGCTGGTGCTAGAGATTTTTTTTTAGACCCACACAACCATTATTCATCAACCAAAAATCACTCATCATGAACAAGAAAATTGTCGGTTTAGCAGGTTTAATTCTCGCTGGTTTCGCTTCCTGTCAGCTCATGAAACCAAAGTCAACCGAAGAACTTCCCGCAGCTCCAGTCATCAAAGCATTGCCTCAAGATCCATCACTTCAGGTTTACTTCAATCAGTCTCAGACTTCTAGCTATACTGAGCCTTATCGCCAAATTACTCGTCCAGGTCATGACTTAGAACAGCTCATGGTCTATTCCATCAATAGCGCTCGCGAGAGTGTCGATGTCGCTGTTCAAGAACTTCGCTTGCCTCGGATAGCGCAAGCTCTAGCACATCGCCATCGGTCAGGCATCAAAGTTCGAGTCATCATCGAAAATCTGTACAATCGTCCTGTTGCTCTTTCTCCCTCACAGATAGCAGCGTTACCCAAGCGTGAGCGCGATCGCTATGCCGAACTCGTTCACCTTGCAGATACCGATAAAGACGGTTCGCTGTCAGATGCGGAAATCTCCACCGGTGATGCTCTGGCGATCGTCCGTGAAGCAGGAATCCCCATGATTGACGATACCGCTGACGGCAGCAAAGGCAGTGGATTGATGCACCACAAGTTCATTGTCATTGATGGCAAAACCGTTATCGCCACTTCTGCCAATTTCACTACCAGCGATATTCATGGCGATTTCAAGAGCGCCGAAAGTCGGGGAAATCCGAATAATCTGCTCAAGCTTCAAAGCCCGGAGCTGGCCAAAGTTTTCAGCGAAGAGTTCAGCCTCATGTGGGGTGACGGCCCCGGTGGGAAACCAGACAGCAAATTTGGTGTGAAGAAGTCTGCTCGCCCGATCGCCAGAGTTCAAGTCGGCGGTGCGACCGTCGCGGTTCAGTTCTCGCCGGCGACAAGCAAAACTCCCTGGCAGCAGACACCGAACGGATTAATCGATCGGACTTTAGCCACCGCATCCAAGTCCGTCAATCTGGCGCTGTTTGTCTTCTCTGCTCAGCAGTTGGCAGACACACTCGAAACCAAATCTCGAACCGGAGTCGGCATCCGAGCTTTGGTTGATTCCAGTTTCGTCTACCGTCCCTACAGCGAGGCGATGGACATGATGGGAGCCAGCTTGCTTGAAGGCTGCAAATTGGAAGTCGAAAACCGTCCCTGGAGTCAGCCACTGGCGACGGTCGGAATGCCAAAACTTCCTGTAGGCGATGGCTACGCCCCGGCTTACGCCTACGACTGCACCACAAGTTCGGTGTTGTTGATGGAACCAAAGTCATCACCGGTTCTCACAATTGGAGTGAAGCCGCCAACCGAGCAAATGATGAAACGCTGTTGGTTGTGGAAAGTGCCACGGTCGGCGCTCACTTCGAGTAAGAATTCGATCGACTCTATCAAGGCGCAATTCTCGGTCTGCCACAGCGCATCAAGCAGAAGATGGATTCTCGCAAATCTGAAGGTAAGTAGATAATTCTCCGGCCCTCGCTGGAGATTTTCTGTTACCTAGCGCTTCGCGTTAATGAGTTGATTTCTAACTAAAAAACTATGCTGCACCTCAAAAGATATTTCTCTGTTTGTGAACAACAAGCTTTAGTTGAGCTTACCCGAAATATAGCCAGAGCCAACGGCGGGATAACAATTCCTGTAATGCCCAGTGGTCAGAAATTCAACTGTAGCCAAACCAGTTGCGGGATAGTTGGCTGGCTATCCGATCGCAAAGGATATCGTTATTCATCCATCAATCCAGTAAATAATCAGCCATTCGCAGCAATGCCGACAGAGTTGATAGACATTGCTCAAAGTTTAGCCAAATTAGTTGGTGAATTTGATTATCAGCCCGAAACTTGCCTAATCAACTTTTACCCAGCCACCGGGAAAAGTAAGTTAGGTTTGCATCAAGATAACACCGAGAGCAACCTCAAACCCTGCATCATTTCGATATCTCTCGGTGATGATTGCAGTTTTGTCATCGGCAGCAACCGCAGTCGGAAAGATCCATTAGAAGGCATCCTCTTACGATCGGGCGATGTCGTTATCTTGCACGGTGACAGCCGTTTAGCCTATCACGGAGTCCAAAGAATTCTTCCCAAAACCTCGGACTTATTGAAGAACCACGGCAGATTAAACTTAACCATTCGCCAAGTTTATTAGCCAAGAAATAACACAGAAATAAGTAATGCTTCGCCATGAGTTGTTGATTCTTTTTCAGAGAAACAACTCATGGCAGCAAGCAATATTCCTGCTTTACAACAACGAGTCAATCGAAGTCTTAACCGCGAGACTCAATACAATTTTCATGAACCGTTTGATGTGAAAGAGTACCACACGGCGATGATTACTGGACATCGCTGGTTCGATTACAACATTCCGATCGATAAACTTATCACAATGGCAGTGAAGCAAGGCGTGACTAAATTCTTGTGTGGTATGGCGCTCGGCACTGACCAAGTTGCAGCAGAGATTTTAGTTCGGCGTAAACTCAAATGGACAGCCGTGATTCCTTGCGCTGATCAACATCTTCTCTGGAAACCTCGTGAGCAAAGTCATTACAAAAAGTTGCTCGAGCAAGCAACTGATCAAGTCTGCCTTTACAAGAATTACAGTCCAGGTGTCATGCAGGCTCGGAATGCTTGGATGGTGAAACGATCGGACATTTGCCTAGCAGTTTTTTCCGGCGACCCTCACGGCGTTGGGGGTGGAACTGCCACAACTTTTGAGATGGCCCGCAATCATAATCTGCTCATTTATCAGTACGTCCCGGCTGAATCTCAGTTCTTAATTGTTGAACCTGCTCACCGTCAGTTACGCCTCTTCTAGCTGTTTTTCCTCACATCCCCCCTTATTAAGGGGGACATCTGACCAACCGCAAACTTAACCAAAAACTCAACCAGAAACTCAAAATGAAGAAAAAAGCAGTTATAGCGCATATTCACAGTCGCATCACCAAACTTGCGAAGGGTGCGATCGAACGCGGAGACATTCTCACTTGCGATCGCATCTCCGACAGCTCTTACTTAATCAAGCGTTCTGTGCCTGATAAAAATGACGGCAAACCACAGACTACCAAATATACTACCGTCGCTGCTGCTAGCCTGCTTTATCTTCTCAATTCCTACGCTTTAGCTAATTCCATAGACACAGAAACAAAAACAAAATAATGCTTCGCTGTAAGGGAGTGTTCTGTTTTTGTTTCTGTGTCTAAATGCAAAACCATTCAGCTACCTTCAGAACACCGCAAACCTGGTCAGAAGAAGATATCTATTATCTTTCAAAAGTTGAAAAGATACTAGATGTAGATGCGATCGTAGAAACGCTTAAATCTCGCTGCATCTGTGACTGTCAGATGTACGACGATTCTGATGTCAAATTAGCGTTTGTGCGTTGGTTTCAAGCCAAAATCGAATACATGAGCAACGATATTTACAATGTCGTTGAAGCTGATGATAACGTTTTCCAACTTAATTTGCCTCCTCTCTGAACTGAGAAATGAAAACAAAAGTACCCCTCGTGAAGGCTTCGCCGGGGGGTACTGATTTCTACTCTATTCCTCTGTCAAAGGTAACAAATATGTCCATCCAATCTTTCACTACTCTATCACAAACTGGTCAACAATTAGTAATCGATTCTGAAACTGTTGAGACTCTAGTTCCTGCAAAAGCATCAGACCGGATTCTTCTAGAAGCGATCGGCAAACTAATTAATCTGGATGAAATCGTCGATCGGCTTCAAGCTTTGGATCATCAGCAATGTAGCTTATTTACGGCTGACCAAGTTAAGTTTGCTTTCCTCAAATGGATTGAGAATCATCTTGAGTCGATCGAACTCCAGCCTGAATGGTTCCTCAACAAGGATTTCAAGCATTTCGATCGACATCTGCCATTTGATGATTTGCAAGATGCAATAGAGTTGCGAGAGTACGATCCAGAATCTATCTATGAAGAAATCGGTGTTGCTCACGAAGCTGGATTATTTGATTCGCCACTTGAAGATGATTTCGAGGGAACACCTCAAGAAGCAGCCATAAACGCTCTTAGTTGGTAGCTTTCTAGCACAGAGACACAAAAAAAGCGGTTAGCGTAGGACTAACCGCTTTGAGTTTAGTTACAGATTCAGTTCAGGTATTTCCACCTCACAATTCTAACATGAAACATCTCCAAAGAATTGCTGAAATTCGCAATCAAATTGAAAGATTAAAAGTTGAAGCTGATGCGATCGAACCGGATGCTATTCTTGAAGCTTTCGAGATTATTGAGTCTAAAAAATCTCGCAAAAACGTTGTCTATAATGACGAGAATGCGAAAATCATCATCCAGCTCAGAACTCGGTACGATGACAAAAACCTTACTGTTACTCGATTGGATGAAGACATCAACCGCGAATACGAGAAACTGTGTCGATCGAACGCAACTGCCATCGAAACTAGCCAAGCTTACATTAATGATTTGCAAGAAATGCTTACAGAAGCAGAAACAAAACATGAAGCACTTCTCGCTTCTGTGTACTTAGAAACGTTGCGGAAACAGCGGGCGGTCGCACTCAATAAAACTGAGCATAAAGTTCCAAGTTTAGCGGTTTATGTTCACTACCTAAAGTCTTAAAATAAACCTAAAGCGATCGTACTTTTAAAGTGCTTCGCTTTAGGATATTGATTTCTTTCGTAAGTTTGTACAATGACAACAATCATAATCAATGAATCCAGTTTTCAGGTAGAACCCTTTGTCCGCTACAAAGAAAATCGAGTCAAAGGACACTTTACTTTACAGAATCAAGAATTTCCTTCACTGAACATGGCGATCGTAAAGATGAATCACCTAACTTTAACGCTCGATTCGGTACTTGCTCGATTGCCAATAACAGAAATCTGGGGATTTGTCCTTAATGATTCTGGCGGAACGCTTTCAACTTTAATCACAGTTAAGCGTGATTTACCAGCGATCGAATCTGGCAAAATCTATGAATTAGGCTTTCTACCATTTAAGACTGACATAGGGAAAGGCTTCATGCTAAATGCTTTTCCTCGCAATCCTGTGAATAATACCGAAAAGTATGCTTTAGAAGCTGCTGACGATATCCTTAACTGTGAAATAAATTTTTGTCATGATAAAAAATTAAATCAAGTAGTCATTTAACTTTGGCGTACTTTGCGATTATATTGACCGATCGCAAGCTACCCTAAAGTTAATAGATATACCCAAACTGAGCGTAATGCTTCGCTGAAAGGTATTGAGTTTTAGTAATAGAAACTCAAACAGAAACAGAAACAAAAACAAACCAAAAGCAGAAACAAAACCAGAAACAATCATGGAAAACCCAATCATCATAGACGGATTCGCTTTTCGCATTCCCACCATTCCTAGCCGTTACAGAGCCAACTGTAGTAAAGAATTCGGAATGTTCGTTACCGGAGACACCAAAGGAATGAACAGCAGTAAAGCCGAGAAAGCTGGACTGACCCGTGGTGAATTTGTAGAAATGGCAATCTGTGCGATCGGACAGAAAACGCTAACTTTCAAGCCTCACTATGAAAATGAGCAATTCACCGAAATCTGGGGCATCCCAGTAGCCGGGGGAATGAAAACTCATTTCCATGAAAAATGTAGCGAACTTTCAACTTTCTTAATTCATCGTCAATCACAAGACAAAATGAAAGGCTTAGTCGAATGTTTTGGGCGAGAGGCATTCAATTCTTGGGTTGCTGAAGGTATGCAAGGCGACCACAGCGAATATGCACTCAACAAAGCATCAGACGCTTATTTCGCAAACATTTTCCGCTTCGAGATGGTGCAAAGTGAAGGTAATCATGGCCCTTACTACTACTTAGCCATCACCACTCGTCCGATCAGAAATCCTTTTGAAGAGGCTGCCGTAAAAGCTGCTCGTATGATTTTTGAAGATGAGAAAAACGGTATCCGTCATTGCAGCGATCCTCGACTGATTGAGAATCAGGCAATGTGTTTGGGTTCTGCTTCTGATTCGGGTTTAGCTCTTGCAGCGGGGAACGGCGCTGAAGTTGTTGAAGCTGAACAACCTGCAAAACTACTTAAAGGCAAATAATCCACGATTCAGGGGAATATTCCCCTGAATTTCTTCAGTTCGATCGTCCTTACTCAGAGCGATCGAACTGTTCCACTCAAACTCTATCTACTCGTTCTCTGCCAAAATGTGATGCTGAAAACAATCAAAGTAACTAGCCCAACAGGTAATGAACGACACATTATTAAGTTGTTCAAAGGATATGTGGTGGATTTTCTCAAAAAAGCTGTTGCTGTTGCCGAAGAAAACGGTCAACAGTTTTTACCTCAATTTCAAAATTCTGACTGGCAATGGGTAACAGATTCCTCTCCCGCTGAATTAGTCGAAACAGTGTCTTGGGCATGGCACAGTCGATCGAACGGGGATGGAGCCGATGGAGATTGCACTATCTATCTCAAGTCTGAGCAAGGCATCCGCAGCCACACCACAGAAAGATTGCTTGAAGGTAATGCCGTCTATGACCTGGATATCACCGTAACCAGCTAGTTTCTCATTTCTACACAAGCGCGCGTTAAGTAACACGCGCGCGTGATTACCCAACATCTAAAACACATTATGAGCAATATTCAGTGGACTGGCATCACGGCTAACCCCATCCATTTGGTCAAAGCCGATGGCAAACACGGCGGACACTGGTGCCATAAAATCAGCCCAGGATGCCTTCATTGTTATGCCGAAACAATGAATCTAAGTAACTACTTCATCTTTGCCAGTGGCTTAGCCTACAGCGGGACAGTTCCTGTCAACATGGTTTTCTCCTCAATCATCATGGAGAAGCTGGTGAAAACGAAGAAAGGTGAGAGAATTTTCATCTTCTCCATGACTGATTGCTTCGGGGATTGGATCAGTGATGATACGTTGGATTTAGCTTTTGCTTATATGGTGGTAGCGTCCCAGCACACCTTCCAAATTCTCACAAAACGCCCGGAGCGGATGCCGGACTATTTTCGATCGGCAAAAGAACCCATCAGAAAACACGTTGAGGATTTGAGACGGGAACTGAAATTACCCCCGGCAGAGTTTGTGTGGCCGATTCCGAATCTCTGGCTTGGCACGACGATCGAGAACCAAGACTGTACTAAAAGAATTCCTTACCTTTTAGAAACAGAATCAGTAATTTGGTTTCTGAGCTGTGAGCCTTTACTAGAACGGGTAACGATTAAGAAAGAATGGCTAGATCAAATCGACCAAGTAATTATCGGCGGTGAATCCGGGCCCGGTGCGCGTCCCTGTGACCTTGACTGGATTCGATTCATGGTCAGGCAATGTCAAAGTGCTGAAGATGTGGCGATATTTGTCAAACAACTTGGCTCAAACCCCATCCTCAGCGCCTGCTATATCGACGGAATAGCAACTACTTACCAAAAACTGAAGCTTAAAGATAAAAAGGGCGGGACGATCGAAGAATTTCCCGAAGATGTGAGATTTCGTCAGTTTCCTGTTCCGAGACAAATGTTGTCGTCTTCTCTCTCTCTCTAATCCTGCCTGAGAAAAAACCTCTGACCTGTGCCAATGGTTCGTCAGAGGTTTTTCTTTTAGCTACTGCCTACTCAACAAATATGACACTCACTAAAATCGGCGGACAAAAAATCGCTGCTGGCAAAATTGGAATTTCTGTTGAAGAATATCAGCAAAATCTTAAGTCTGGTTTGAAATGGTGTTTTTCTTGCCAAGCTTGGTTAAATTTGAACTTGTTTAATCAGAGCAAAAATGCGCGCGATGGGAAAGACAATCGTTGCCGAAGCTGTCGGAGAGCCTTTGATCGCCGAAGGTATCAGCCTATTCCGTAGCTTGCGGGCGCGTAGCGCATCGGTATAAGTAAACCCCGAGGTTTTCCCCCGGTTCCTGGCAGAGATGGCGACAAAAATCAAGCTCGCAACCGCGTAAACTATGCAGTCTCCCGCAATAAATTACCGCGTGCACCTAATATCCCCTGTGTGGATTGCGGTCATTTAGGAGACGATGGCGTACCGCCCCGCAAGCTACGACTCCATGAGTATGACCACTACAAGGGCTACGATGCCGTCAACCACCTAGAAGTCGAATGTGTTTGCGTTCCTTGCCAACGGAGACAGGAAAAGCAATATCACAAACACATCAGTCCTCTTAAATAGTGCTTCGCTGTAAAGTTCTAACTTTTCTGGACAAAGAATATGGCAATTCGCATTCCCAACAAAAATGGTAAGTTCTCTGACCCTGACCCGGAACCTGAACCTAAGTCGGAGTTACAGTCAGAGCCTTCTAATTCAAAGCCGAAAGAATCAATGTTCGCCAAATTTACAGCGAAATTAGCCTGGGAAATCAAAAATGTTGAGCCTGACTTAGATGAGCTGTTTCCTTATTACAAACACTACTGCTACATCTTTCTAACTCCTAACTGTGATGAAGAGTATGTAGGAGAAGGTTACGGAGTTTATCGAAATTGCTTAGAAAAATACGATGAAATTGGTCGGCGGTTGGCAAAAATGTGGCCGATCGAACAAGTAACTGAAGAGAAAAAAATCAATCACAACAGTCGAGGTAAGTAATTATGGCAATTCGCATTCTTCCTAAAAATTACAAATCCGGTGAGCCTGAACCAGAACCTAAAGAATCTAAATCTTCAGATTCTGGATTTGATGTTGATTTAGTATTTCAGAAATTGAATGCTAAACTTCGTTGGGAAAAAGAACATATCAAGCCTGTACTCGGTGAACTCTTCCAGTCCTATGGCGACACCTGTTATATCTTCCTAACCTTTGGCTGTGACGAAGGATATGTCGGCAAAGGTTACGGCTTTTACCACTCTCGCACCGCCGACTATGATGAGATTGGTCGGCGGTTGGCTCAGTTGTGGTCGATCGAACAGCTAACTGAAGAGAGAAAAGTAAATCATTACAGTCGTGGTGCTAACTAGCCAATAAGTAATGCTTCGCTGTAGGGTAGTGATTTCTAGAAACAGTAATATGTCACTACCCTATCTCACAAAAATTAGCGATTCTAACGATTCTTTCATCCATCCTTCAGCTATCCAATACGATCAACTAGCGGTAAGATTAGCTAACCGGCTACGTTGGAAGAGACTAAACATTGAACCTGAGCTAGAAACACTTTTTCGCTATTACCGTAACACCTGTTCTTTTGCAGACAGAACCCATGGATTTGAAGCTGCTAAGTCTCCCGAAACTTACGCTGAAATCGGTCAATTGTTAGCCAAGATGTGGTCGCTCGATCAACTTACAGAAGTCAAGCAACTGAATTATTACAGTCGTAGGTGCTTCGCTGTAGAGGGGTAGTGTTTAGCTAATTGTTGACCAATGGACATTGAGACTTTAGAATTTTTGGGACAAAACACCCAACAACAGTATCAAAAACTAACAGCGAAAGCTTTGTTTGAGATGGAATATATTGAGCCATATTTAGGCTCAATATTATTCCCTTATTACAGCCACTACTGCGTTATCTCGGTACTCGGCATTAACTATTCTCACTACCGATTTGGATTTTATGATAGCGGTAGTCATGCCGATCGATACGATCGAATTGCCATGCTTCTTAAAAGAATCTAACAAATCATCCGAAAAATGGACTGTTACATCGTGCTCATATAACAGTCAATTAAATCAAAACATCAAGTCAATTAATTGTACCCTAAATCTATGCAAGTATTTCTCACCGGAACCGAAAGACTTGAGAAAATGAACGAGGAAATGTGGACGCGAATTCACAATATCATCAAGCTCAATGCTACAATTTTAATCGGGAATTATCGCGGTTTTGATCAGTTAGCATTAACATTTTTAAATGTTTTGGGATATCCTAACGTTAAAGTTTATGAAGCGGGAAGCGGTATAGGTTTTGGATATCCAATCATTGATGCAGGTCGATATCCACGTCAAGATATCCTAATGAGTCGATCGGCAGATTATATGTTGGCAGTTCATGACGGTCTTAGCTATGGAGTTAAAGCCAATTTAAGACGGATGCCAGCGGAGAAAACGCGAATCATTTACGTTAACATTTGAAATCAATCATGAAACTAAAATCAATCATTTTTGACGAAAAAAATCCTAATCGCGATCGCAGCCTGAAAATCTTTGAGGAAATCCAGAAAGATTTGCTTAAAGAAATCAGAGGCGATCGCACCTATAAAATGCCTCCGAACTACATCAACTGGCATACTTTGAGCGGAATTGTCTCGGTAGCTTTGTCAAGTTGCGGTTCTGAATATGCGAAAGTTGATATTTCGGCATTTATTCATAGCTACCGAACAGCTCTTTGGTTTATCAAAGATGCTCCTATTTATTGCTTGACTGAGCAATTAATTACAGCGTTCGATCGAACCGATGCGCTTGCTAAACCTGGTATCCTTGCAGGCTGGCTACCGTCCTTACCGACTTTTCTCTTAGCCATACCTAAAGGATTTATCCACACACCGGACGGCGGTGAAGTGGATTATCTCACAATCTCTTGTAGCGATTGTGAACATCCTGAGTGGAATTCTGGTAGCTGGCACAACATTCAAATTAAACCGTTTTCGCTAGAACACAATCTATATTTTCAGATTTGCACCGTAGATTCATTAGAAACTGTCTGGACTTCAGGAACTGCGGTCAAAGCTGACGGTAGTTTGATTTACGATGAAAATGAGAGTTTGGGTAAACATACAATATCGATCGATGATAAAGCTTTCCTCCAACGCATCAGAAACTTAGTAATCAATGTGTTGTTGGCTCTGGAATTTTCACCAGATTTATTGATGTCCGTTACTGAATCTGAAATCAAGAGAAAAAATAAAGGATTCCAGCCTATCAATTGCACTTTTTCTAATGTCAGATATCCCCGATGGTTGGGTAAAAATTATCAACCTTTCTCGGTAATATCCGCAGACAAAAAAACTCATTTCTCTCCGTGTACTCACTGGAGACGAGGACATTGGAGGATGTTAGAATCAGGTGAGGGTAAGCGCTGGCGAGATAGTAAACGGCTTTGGATCGAACCTGTTTTAGTCAATTCTCCATAGCCTTAATTAAGCCTTAAAATTAAATTACAATAGATAAAATACTTTTGAGGCTACCATGATAACACCAGGAACTGTCTATAACTGCTTTTCTAAATTGGTATTTGATGGTGATACTTTATTGCTAGATTCTCAAGGTGCAGAACTAAGAGTAAGATTGCGGTGGATAGATTCACCTGAATCTCAAAAAAATGGGCAAACTAGCACCGACCCCGGAATACTTAAACACTGGGAATGGGCACAAAAAGCTAAGACAGCTTTGATGAATTATGTAGCAGGAAAATCAATAATCACGGTTCCGATCGAGAAAGATATATACGATCGCTGGGTATGCGATTGTTACTTTGACAAAATATCGGCAGCAACCAACATACAAATTCAGTTATGCAAAACTGGAATGGCAGTTACTTATATGCCATTTAATCGCTTTGCCTACAATACCCGCGAATTGACTGTACTCAGAGGTGTCATTACAGAAACTGCTGCTGCTAATCGTAAAAAATTAGGGCTTTGGTCAGAGCCTGACCTAATTCTTCCTTACGAGTTCAAAAAGTTAAATCTATCCTGAAAAAGAATGCAATTAGCTGAAAAAATTGTTAACTATATGAAAGCCAAAAATTACCAATTGGCTACACGAGCGGGAGAAAAAAACATAATTTATGTGGAAGGGATGAACCCGGACGGAACCCTCAATGCCGATACTCCAAATCATTTCAATGATGCCCGACTGCTTTTAGTTTTTTATGATGGATTGCCCCAGATCGAAGGTGCTTGGGAAGCAACAACCGAACCGGGCTACTACTACACCGACAATCCGATGAACCCTAACGGTGCCGCTAGAATTGCCTTTGGGCAGTATCGAGCTTGGCAAGTCGGCCTTCACGGTTACTCTCACCCGCACGAAGCTCTTATCCAGGTTGCACCTGTTCGCGTTTACCGAGATTGGAACCGGGACATGATGAGGACTGGGGATGCGATCGATGAAGGTTACTTCGGCATAAATCAGCACCACGGGTACGGCCACCCTAAGAACGACATTTACACCGCCGGAGCTGGATGTTTTGTAGGTCGCGATCCTGACGAACACTTTGATTTTATGGATCGCGTCAAGTCTGACCCACGGTATATTGCTGACCCAAATTTTGTATTTCCAACAACTATCATTCCAGGTGACAAACTCTAATCTATGGGAAAATGAAGCAAGAAACGCTTGATTATGTTGCGGGTTCGATCGGTATTATTGCAACCATCTCAACTTATATTTTTTGGCTAGCATCTCGACAAATTAAGGTTGATTTAGTCTACAAAATTGATAAGTTTTGTCACAACTTTAGCAAAAAACAAGAAAGCGATACGATATCTACTGCGTTTAAGTTACGGCGCTGGCAAGATATGAATAAACTTCGATGGATAACTTTAGAATGTAGAATGGAGGCTATTGAAAAAAAATTGGATATTGGCTCGTGCAATATCATTGAATCGATCGAAAGACAATTTGACGATGAAGATGAAGACTAAATTACTCTAGAAAACTATGAAGTTTAAAAAACCTACTCAGGATCAATTAGATATTTTGTCAACTATTTTCGGAGGGATCGCAGGCATCGCAGAATTGCTTATCGCTTGTAAACGTGTTAGTAATGAAGACGGTCAGCTTGTTGCTGGGCTTGCATTAATTGTTTGGAGTTTTTTTAGCAATAAACCACCTCGCATTGTTAAGCTCAGAGGATTTCCAAAATTACTAGATGAATTGACGGAGGAATAGTATCACTAAGATTCCTGTCAAAATACCTAATAGAAAAAACAAAACTGCTAACTGATCCATAAATCTCATAGTAAAATCACAACTTAAAATGATTTTACTATGAGATTTACTTTTGGGTCATTATGGATTATTAATTTTATCCGATATAACCTTTGTTGTTCCTACGGCTCCGCCAACCAAACCTATGATTAGTCCAGCAGTAAAAGTGTCTGCTGGATTTGCAGACTTTGTGCGCTTCAATTCTTGACTTGCTTGATGCGCGTCCTCTTTTAATTCTTGCATTACATTGGGGACAACTTCAGCAGTTGTGAGTATGGCTGTTGTCAATGTTCCCGCCAAAAATACTGATTCGCCTGGGGTTGGTTTACGCATTTTTTCTCCTAGTTTTGTTGGATTGATGTACTACAATCGAATTGACAAATAATTGGAATTACCTCTTTTCCAAGTAATTCTTGAATTTAGCAATTAGAGAGGGTGTGCCGTACTTCATTACTATGTACTGAAAACACTTTTTTCCTACATCTGAATAACTTCGAGGCTTCCTTCTTCCCTGGGTGAAACCCAAACCAATTTGTATGAGTTTGCTGGCACTTGTATATTTATCGGATAATTCCAAAATGCGCTCAAAAACTGCTGTTTCTGACTCATTTGGCAGTAATCTTGCGAAATCTTCGGCATCCCAGATAACTGGATAATCCTCTCTGGCTAAGGCTTTTGGAATTATCTCGCTTTTGATAAGGTTATCTAAAGCTGATAATTCTTCACTTGAGTTATCTGCTGAATTATCTGGTAAATTATCTGACTTTTGGCTGGCTTGCGATCGGTGTAAGTCTATTTGTCGAGCGAGTTCTTCAGTGGTTGATTCTGCTAACCAATAATCCCACGATACTGACTGATTTAATGCCCGATTTAGTTTGTCTATGTCCGATTCTATGTCCGATTCTATGTCCGATTGTATTTCAGGTAGTCTCTCAGATTGTAGTTCACTTTTTGTGTTGTGCAAGCTAAGGTTTAAATCAGGTTTCTGGTCAACTTCTGAATTACTAATAACTTGATTGTCCGACTCTGAACTAAAGCCATTAAATAACTCATAGACCCATTCAGGGCGTATCCAGTACGGCAAAATAGAAATAGGTAAATCTTTGATGCACTCTCCCTCTTCATCTTTGATGCCCGAAATAGTTCCTTTGAAAAGTGGCTGATATTTGCTGTCCGATCGTAACTGTAGTTTGATAACTCCTGAGTTAACAGATTTACTAAAACCATCACCACCGCCGAAAGCAGCATTAGTATCATTATGAGCAATGAAGATAGGCGCTTCTTTGCCTTTGCGAGGGTCGCCAACAACTTTTCTGGTTAGTTTGCTGGCAGGTTCCGCCGTACCTTCTTCAAAGCCATATTGTGTCATCTCATCAAAGATAGAAGTCAGCCAATCATCCTTCAGAGTTCTGACTTTGAATCGATCGTACATAGCGTTAAGTTGTTGACCAACTTCTTCAAAGTTTTGATTTGCGCCATAGCCGGGAACTCCCAACTTAACCAAACTTTTCCAGCATTCATCATAATTTTGATGAAAGTGAGGGTCAGCGATCGAGATGATTTTGTGACCATACAAATAATGCCGGCACAGTGCTAAAAAAGCGGCGAAGTAACTTTTAAAGCTACCCATATCTCCATAAATTAGGATGGGTTTGTGCATCAGTTGTGCAATCCATCCTCCTTCATGCTCCTCAATCAATTTCAACAGCTTCGATCGGGCAGCAGCTATATACTCCGCTCTCTTTTCTTCTACTGTTTTCTCTCTTGCCACACCACCCGGAACACTATCAACAACAGAATCAGAAATAAAATCTGTTTCTGTTTCTGACTGAGAATCAAAAACTGTTTTTGTTTCTGGTATTGGGGGTTGTGAAGTTTTGAGAAGATGCTCAAGAATGGTGGGGTGATCGTGAGCCATGACTCGGACAAAATTCTGCTGAGTCTCCGCTTTGTAGACCTCAACCGAGGCATCAGCCCGAAGTTTCTCTTTGACCACTACCTCCTCAACCAGGACATCGGTGAGTGCGGAGTTAACAGCAGCATCAAGCGCTTGTTGTTTCAGTCGCTGCTCAAATTCCCAAAGCTCTTGCCGTTCGAGCTGCTCCTTTTTTTTCTGGCTGTCCTGCCAGCCAAAATATCCGCAGCCGATCGCAGCAACAGAGCTGGCTTGCCGAACTCCCACCCAGCGATCGAAAGGAAGCGGCATTAATGCCAGCGCCAAAGAGCAAAATGCTCCGAAAAATGACCCGATCGTTACCCTGTTACCCATGACTCATGACTCCTATCCTTTACCCAATCCCCAATACCCAAAATCCAATACCCAAAATCCAATACCTGATGCCCATGCCCGATGCGCGAGATGCGCGCGATTTCCGATCCGATGCCCGATGACTGATGACCGATGACTAATGACTGATGAGTGATGACTGATGAGTGAGGAGTGATGCCAAGACTTAAAATCTCCCTGCTGCTGACTCAAACCAGTACAGCCGTAGCAACAGGGAGGTAAGTGTTATTTACTACCAGCACCAATGATCCACATAGCGACGATGATAAAGATTGCGATCGCCAAACCATGCTGCCAGGTCAGGAGATAATACAAATCCCAGAAGCAGAGAATGCCTCCGATCGCCAAGGTTGCACCGCCTGTCCGCCAGAGTCCGACATAAGCGCGATCGGCTGGCGACATGAAAAACAGACTCAGAGAGCCGATGACGATCGCCACGATTCCTAAGAAAAGATGTGACGGAAAGAGCCGGAATAAATTTGCAATGCCGATGCCGATCGAGAACTTCACTACCAAAAATAGCCAGTTGTTGACATTCTTGAGGTGTTTCAGTTCCGCTGACGGCTTGAAAACCAGTTCTTCTTTAGCTTGCTGTGGTTGTTGTACAGCAGGCTTCTGGTTTTGTGGTAATTGTGGAGTTTGTAAAAACATGGTTGGTGCATTTATTGAAGGTTTTGCCGTAGAGCAGACAACAATTGGCGCAAATCTCGATATTCTGTATTGCGGAAGCTTCAGCAACTACTAAATATCCGTAACGGTTGGGTACTTTGATTCCTGGTTGATGGTCATCTGTCGTTACCCAGCCTGTATTTGTCGTAGCAGCAGCGCCGTTCTTGTAATCGATCGAGCTGACGACTTTGAAAACTTGACCTTTAGAAATAATCAACTTTCACCTCTCATGAATTTAGTAAATCTTGAAAAACCACGATTTATCTGCGAAGCAACACCATTAACTTTGCCTGCCATGTCGCCTGACCAGTTAACCGCTACGTTGATGGAATCCTTCGCTTTGGCTGTTGTTGAGCGTTGTACTGCTGCCGTAGCTTGCGGGGCGGAACGCCATCGTTGTGTAGCTGAACTTGAAGCTGAAACAAATTGAGGTTGAGAGTAATTGGACTGACTAATTTGGAGGGGAGCAGAAGTGGAACCGCCGAGAGATGGATGGCTCAAACCATGAGTACCGTGTTTCAAACCGTATGAAGCTTGCTTATAGATATTGGTTTCTTCTTCTTTCCATTTTGCTAAATCAGCAGCAAACTCTGGATTTCCTTGCATCTTTAAACTGGCTGCGTCAACTTCGGCAACTTTCTTGGCGAGGGCAGCAATTACCGTGTTGTCCCAGAAAATCTTATCTTGTTCAGTTTCCCCAGTGAATTGTTCTTGGCTTTTCGTAAGTCGATAATCTTGGACTTCTACTGTTGCGCCATATTTGGCACGAGCAACGGCAACATCTATCTGAGCTTTCTTAATTTTCTCAGCGCCTTTATAGCCAGCTTCCATCAGCCAGCCTTGGAACTCACGGAAACAGATTTGTGCGTCAATGAGTAGCTTGAATTTCTCTTTGATTTCGGTGATGTGGTCAAGAAACCATTTTGCTTGGATTGCCCGATCGCCGATCGCAGCCCAGCCTTGGGGAGTGAGTTGGTTCAAGTCAGCAGTTGTGATGCCAAAGACCTCATCCAACAGTTGCTCACCTTCAGCATCAAGAGCGCCACCGACTAGCGTTGTGAGAAGGTAGGTCAAAACATCTTGTTCTTGGTCGAGTAGTTGTTGCATTATTTTCCTCTTAATCTAATTGTGTTGAATCATCAAGATTTAGATTATCTATCCAGATAATTGCATCGGACAAAGCTGATTTTGTGTCGTGAGAAGCACCTTGTTTCAGTCGATCGTACACACACCATTTAACTCTTGTGTTCAACTCAACCGATTTAAGCTGGATTGTTAAGCCTAAATGTTCATATTCTTCAGCATCAGAGTCAGATTCTATAACGCCTCTTCTTTGCAGATTCAGCAAGAGTTTCATGGCTAAGTTGCTGACGGTACGAGCGGACAACAAATTCAAGAATTTATCTAACATTATTGCTTACCTCTCCCAATTCTTCATCGTCATACTCCATGAAATCGTTGATCCACTTTTTGGCTGCTAGGAGGGAGTCAGCGGAGTCATAGGTCATGCCTTGGTCAAGAAACCGATACATACCATCGTAGACATACCAGATCCATTGTTCGCTCCAGCGTTCCTCTCCATCAATGTGAAAGCATCGCAAACGGATAATCAATCCACAGTGCTCATATTCGTCAGAGATTGGTGGATCAATCACCCATTCTGTGATTGCACCTTTCAATTTCAGATAAATCAGAAGTTGTTTGGTGAATGACAGGACGATCGAATCGGGCAACAGACTCAGGATTGGTTTGAGATTTTTACGCATTATTCGGGTAAACCATTCGGTGTTAGGTAAGCTGTAATTTTGACCATTTCTCCCGGTTCAGGTTTGGGAAGTTGGCGCTCAACTGCTTTCATTGCCTGAAGAACGCAAATTTCTGCATCACCGTAGAATGTAAAAATTTGGGTTGGGCGACGGCTGCTGAAAACGTAAATGTTGCGAGAAAATTGATTTCTTGCTGGAGCTTTACCAAGTAGCCAATCAAACATCTATTTCTTCCTCAGCTAAAGCTAAAGTATCAACATCATCAGCTAGAAACGCATTAGCCCATTTAACTGCTAGAGCGATCGCATCATTTTCGGTAGTAGCTGTTCCATTTCCAAGGATTTCAGTACCTCTACCATCGCAAACAAACCAATACCAGTACCAGTAATTTAACTTTACACAGGCAACGATTTTAATTTCTAAGTCCAGATAACAGTAAGTTTCGGATACAGCGGATTGATCCGGCTGCCAATTCCGTAACTCATCTTTTTCGTGTAAGATTTCTACGATCGAAGTACCAATCTTTTGAAGAATATTGATTGGAACAAAATTCAAAACTTGCTTAAGCATTTTGATCACCTGGAACGATTGAAAAAGGTACTTTGCCCTGAAGAAATTCGACTGTCCAAACTTGAGCTAGAGCAACAGCCTCATCTCTGGTATCTCCCACCCCAGTCTTTAGAATTACTTGCCCAAAACCGTCATAGATTATCCAATCCCAATATTCGATATCTTCTTTCAGAAATTCTGAATATGTAGAGAAAAACTTGATTTGAATTTGCAACCCTACATAGAAATAGCAACCTGGCAGTAGATGTCGAACATCCTGATTACAATTTTGAAAGATTTTATTACTCAGTTTTCGGGAAACCTGACTAGCTTTCTGCTGAGAAGCCAACAGATTTGGGAAGAATTTCAAGATACGTTCGAGCATTATCTAAAAACCAGAGAGGAAAAGAGCATCAAAATTAAAACAGCCAGAGCTAAGTAAGCGAAGTTAACCAGCCAACAGAGAAGAAATAGCGTGACTTGCATCAGTAAAACTCTGTAAGGATTGGCTTCAAACCATTCTGTCCTACCATCAAATCCGGGAGCGCGGTGAACATTCCAACGCTTAAAGATTTTGTGCATGGTTTTTTCTGTCAGTTTCATGTTCATCGTGAAGACGATCGCCCTAATTTGTAACTTGGCTGCGTACTCTCGTGACAGGAAATAGTGACGTGTTTTTGGTGTTTCACTCAAACCAATTTTCGACAGATAACCGTCTTGGAAAATGTAATTAAACCCAGGGATATAATCACTTTTTCTTCTAGATTTTGGCTGCTTAGGTTGCCGTTGGTGTTTAAGTATTAGACTGGCTTTAGCATTATTTTTATGTGGCATTCAATTCTTTCCTTAAACATTCGAGTGAATGAGACAAAAGTGCCACTTTTTGACTACATAATGCTTTATGTCGTGGGTAAAGAGTTCGTAGCGTTTGACTAGCGTTAACCCGCGTGTCAAAATCACTGGAGGTCAACTCTTGTTCAAGTTTTGCGAACGTAATTTTGTTTTGCTCGATTTCAGCTTCAATTTCATTAAGCGACATATCGTAGCTTGCGGGGCGCGAACGCGCCATCGGTTTCTTGACTTTGCGGAGCAAAACCGCTTGTCTTTCTGCCAGTTTTTCGTTACGTTTCGAGAGCTGTAAAAGTTCTTGACTTAATTTCAAAGAAACCTTTGTATCAGTGACCTGTTCTATTTGAGCTTTCAGATTATTTTTGAGCAATTCGTTGGCCTCGCGCTCAGTTTGAAGCTCGTCATAGGTCATGCTTGTCAATCTTTTTACCATGATTATTACTCGACTGTTTGACGGTTATTGTGGCTACCTATGCCGACGGATGGAGAAATTTGATAGACTGTGGTGTTGTTGACTGTTTGACTGCCCTGTACGATCGTCGGAGGGGTTTGTTTCAGCGCGTCTTGATACCCGTTTTGATAACAGAATGCACCGAAACCAACTACCAATGCTGGGATAGCTCTACTCATCCAAGGATAGCCAGGTTCTGTCTTAGTTGTTGCTGTTGTTGAATCTGGCGAAAATTGGTCATTCATGGTTAATAATCCTTGCTGTGATTAACAATCGTTGCGATCATATTACTTGCGCGATCAGTTGAGAGTCTTACCCAACCTTCATCTGCCATATCTTGAACATCAATTTCTACTCGCCATTCTGCGATTAAAGTACAGAAAGCAATTTCTGCTGTACTGCCTACTCCAAAAAGTTTCAGGAAATCGAGAATGGCTTGCATATCAGTCGTTATTTCCACCCTTTGTCATCCTTCAGCTTTTTGTATCGGTATTGAATGTTTTGAACTTTCTTGCCCTGCTGGATATTTCCCCACACATTCAGAATTACTGTTGTCAGAAGTATTAACCCGATTTCGTTATTGCCCCCAACAATCAGCAGTGAGATAATTGTCGTCAGATGCAAATGTACATTCATAATCTTGCTGTTCAGTCTCGAAACGGTAACAAACTCCAGGATAAGGACAATGCCTACCACCTACACAATTTGGCGGTATTTCTCGTTCTTTTGGTTGGCAGAGTTGCAGGTTGTCGTCTACTGGTTCCAGAAGTCGAGTTCGATCGCCTAATTCAGACAAATCCAAGTCCTTCACTTGGCAGAGTTCTAAACATTGTTTCTGAGCACTGTAGACGTAAACTCTCTGGTTTGGACTCCAATCATAAACTTTGTCAGAGGTTATAGGAATCATTTAGCAAACTCCTGTCATCCAAACTGAAGGGGCTGAAATTGGATAGGGATTACCAGAAGGTCTAAAAATCGATACTAGCCACTGAATCATTGTCTTTTCCTCTTTCTGTCTTTTTGAACAATTGCAATGTGATGAGGAGAGCAAACTCGCATAAACAACCAAGGCAATGAGTAACTTTTCTCGGTAAGCTGAACGAGCTTGCTCTTCTAGAATTAGCCGCTCGCTGTAAGCTCCAGCTAGTTCTATGCAGGATTCGATTAGCCCCAAAGTCCAGTTATCTGTTTCGGTTGCTGTTTTTTTCCCGGTAAACTTCCACCACGGAGATCTAAAGGAGTCGATCGAATAGATTTAGTGATTGAACCAAAATTCGCTCGAACTTTAGTTGCTCTGTCTTGAAGCTTATCCACTACATTTGCACCCAGGGCAATGCAAAAAGTATCAACTATTTGTTCGGATGCTGCCTCAGCAACATCAGTCATTGCTAAGCTGGCTTCTTGAGTGACCGATCGAATAGCAAGTACCATTCCATTGGTTTCTTCTTGACCGTCGCGGTGTTCGCTATGGTCGATCACACTTTCATCAATTTGATCATTCTGATATTCACTGCTGCCAGTTCGGTTGCTGGCAATTTGTAGCAATGCTTCCGACGGGATAATCATTTCTTCGCGAACAAGTCGGTAATATTCAGTCACTTCGAGAGCATCAGCCTCTAAAACCTGAGAGTTCTGCCAATCTTTCTGACCAAGGGCTTTACGGACATTGGTGATGTCGCTAACTTTGCCCAGACCGAGTTGAGCTTTGAGTTCGATTCTTGAAATACTCATCTGTGTTGATTCCTATGTTTTGTAAGTAATTGCGGGTTTTGTCGATATCTCGATCGCAAAAGAGGAAGATTTCCTCTAGCTGAACCAGACACCATTTTGAGAAATCCGAGAATTTGCGACTATAGAGCGATCGCTCAATTTCTGGGCATTCTTCCTCAAGCAGTGCCAATCTTCGTTTAAAAGTTGCTTCTGCCATTGGCTTATTCGTTTTGTTGGAAATCTTGCCCAGTTCTGCCCTTAACTCCGATCGCGTCCAGAAATTGCGCCTACCCGATTCTTCCGTAACTTGCGCGGTTATTGTGTTTCGGCGTTTCATGTCTTTGTATGAGCTACTTTAGGGATAGCTGGGGCTGTCTTTCAAGTAGCTCACAGCCAGAGAAAAAAATTATCGATTGTCCCGTGGGCTTCCTTTTTCAGTGCCTGGTTCTTCGCCTCGTTCTTCAGCTTTGGGTTTGGGGTAAGTTTTCGTTGCGTCCCAGTACCCGAAAGCTCGTCTCTGATTCCATACCTTCTCGGCTGCTTCCTGAGCCGTTTTTCCGAAACCTTTCACAATGCAGTTGCGGTTGAACGAACGTTCAACCACAACTAGATGCTGTGGCTGTAGTAACATAATGCTGTCTCCTAGTGCCGTGTGGCGGCATTGGTGGAAAGTCTGGTGAGCGTGCTTCAACACGTTTACCAGGCGTTTTTGCACTGTAACATCCAAATGATGTTATGTCAAGAGAATTTAAAACTTTAATCTAAGATTTGTTGCGCTCATAGAATATGCTAAAAAAATGAGCACAGAAAAGATTAAAGGAAAAAGTAGGGATTCTCGTGATCGACTTACATTTGATGTAGGCGAACTGCGTGATCGGCTTAGAGCTCAGGCGATCGAACCGAATCAGTCGCTAGCATCGATCGTGAGGATGGCCCTGATCGAATGGCTTGAGCAGCGAGAAGCCATCGAGGATAAAAAATCTTCCGAAGAAGAAGAGAGGAGAAAAGGAGTCAGGAGGGAAGAAAGCTCTTCTCCTGACTCCTGACTCCTTAACTCCTTCCCAAGAAAATTCTTAAAAAAACGATTAAATTGATATATCAGTTATTGATAATCCTTAAAAGCTATACAGAATAACTATTACAACTATCTTAACCCCACTTTGGGGTAGTAGGGGTCGTGGGTTCAAATCCCGCCGCTCCGATTGTGATAAAACCTTCTCTATGAGGAGGTTTTGTTGTTTTAGGGCCGACGACGCAGCTCTTACCATTCTCAATTAGGGGCATCGGCCCAGAAACAAGAATCAATCTCTCCTTCCGAACAGTCTATAGCTGTATCCTCAAATTCAAATCAAATTCAAAGGCTTTGCGATTGCTTCGCGACCCTCACAATAAAATTAATCATAAAAAAAAGGCGTTTGTATTTGACAAACGCCTTTTTATAGAATTACAAACGCGGCGTCTTATCTTGTTTAAACGACGCTAACAATTCGCGAATTTGGTCGGCCGCAATCTCGCGCCCGCCCAAACCAAAAGCTAAAGCAATGCCAACTGCGATCGCCCCAAGCAGCAGCCCGAAAGCCAAATTCACAATATCGCTGCCAATTCCCATTTGTTGCAGCGCCAAGGCTGAAACAAAGGCAATAATCGCAATCCGAGCCGCTTGGCCCAAAAGCCGCGCTTGACGAGTTCCAGAACTGGCAATCAAACTAAACGCCAGATTCGCCAAATACAAGCCGATCGCAAATACCACCAAACCGGCCAGCACCCGACCTGCAACCAGGACAATACCGCTAACAATCGCCGTCAGTGCTGGAATCCCCAGCACATCGGTAGCCGCCACCACAGCAAACAGCATGATGCCCACCTGCACCACGATGCCGACAAACTCAGAAGGCGTGCGGGCCGGAAGTTCCGGTTCCTGAAGAATCGTTGCCTCCGGATCGATCGAACTTGGCGGTAGTCGCAGTCGCTGTTTCGGCTGCTGCACTCCCAACCAAGAAAAGACATTGTTAAAGCCAATTCCCGTCAGGATATTAGTCACCAAATCGCTGATCCAGCGCCCCAAAAAGTAAGCAACCCCCAGAATTAGCGCTGCTGTAAAAATGTTGGGAAGCGCGCCCAGAATCGTGTTGAGCATCGCGATTGCCGGCTGCGAAATCGCCTGAATGTCCAAAGCGTTCAGAGCTGCGATCGCCGTTGGAATCAAAATCAAAACATAGACGATCGTACCGACAATCCACGACAGCGATTGTCCGCCAGAAGTCCGCGAAATTCCAAACCGAGCGCCCAAACCGTCCGCCCCAGCAGCAGCCAACAGATTAGTGACAATCCGCCGCACCACCATAGCCAGTAGCCAGCCCACAAACCCAATCACCACAGCTTCCAGAATTTTCGGAATTGCCGCCAGAATTTGGTTGAGTAAATTATTAACCGGCAGCAGAGCCTGCTGCATTTCGAGTGAGTCGAGAATCAGCGGCAAAAACAGCAGAAAAATGAACCAGTACAGCGCATTCGCCACAGTATCGCTCAGCAGCAAAGGGCGCTCAGTGGGCGCAGCGCCCACCTCCTGATTCAAGCGCTCGTCCACGCTAAAAGCCCGCATCGCCCGCGATACGGCCATTTTGGCGACAGTTGCCAACACCCAAGCAATCCCCAACCAAATTAGCGCGCCGGCTAACTTCGGCAAGAAACCGGTAATTTGATTGAGAAAAGTATTGAGGGGTTGCGAGACAGCCGTTAGATTCAGCCGGTTGAAAAAGGCAATTAGGAAAAAGACAAAAATGATCCAGAACACCGCTGCGGAAATCCATTTTTCCACTTGCGGGGCTCCAGCTCCTTCCGGGCGACCGGTAATCCAAGCAGCCAACCGGTTGTCGATCGTAGTCTTCTTGAGCAATCCCCCCACTACAGATGAGACGAGGGCTGATACTATCAAGCCAATGAGCAGGATACCGACGGCCCAGAGGAGATTTTCAATGTTTGAGCCCTGAAGGAAATTGTTAATTCCGCGTTCTGCATCTGTCAGGGCATTCCCGGGCTGGGCCTGGGCCAAAATGCGATCGGACAAAGCCGCTATGGGCCCCGATACCGGTTGAGTTATTTCTTGCCAAGTTTCATTCATTTTTTTCTCAGGTTAACGTCACATTTGACAAGGACAAGACGAAACTTTAATAATAGTTCCAAAAAATCTAGACATCGCCTAAATTTAATGTTTGTACACTTTTAAGGTACTGGGTTAACTACAAAACCCTCTATCGAATTTGGGATAAACCAATCTCCGACTGCTTTTGGGCCAATATTCCAATAACCCTTTACATCGGCATTGATGAAGCGTCCAGTTTTGGTTCTGAACAATTCTCTTTTTACCGTACTGCCAATGTAGTCGGAATGTTGTTGAATTGGTTCCCAATCCAAAGCTGAACATTGGGAGGTGTAACTCTCCTCAACTAACAGAACTTGAATTCCAGCAAGTTGTCCTTTGTACTGCAACATTTGCACAAACCGGCGATGGGGAATACAGGGAAAATTTTGATTATTAACCAAACCCGTATTAATCCCATCTTTAAAATCATCGTTCCAGCCTATAGCCAGCAAGCCAATTTGATGATTAACGAGTTCTTTAATAATTGCGTAACTCGTCGTGTGGAGGTAGTAATCCACTTTACAGTTACGCTTGTGCCACAATTTGGCGAGTTTTTTACGGTTTTTTTGCGCTACGGGCAGCAATAATTTCACTGCCGATGAAACTTGATTGCAGTATTGATTGGTTGACTTAACAGCCCGTCCGTCGTAGATTGTCGCTACTAACCCACGAACATTGTAGGTTAATGTTGCCAGATTGTTTAATCCTAAATCTATGGCAGTTACTGTCTGATTAACTTGTAAAGGCTGGTCTAACGTCTCATAGAGCACCTCGACCAGATAACAACCTACTTTGGCAACAATCCGGATTTCCAGAATCGAGGTGACTTTTAATGGCAACCAAATATTAGTCCCGGAGGGGCGAGCATATCCTTTTTTTAAGGCTCTTTTGCTAACAGCTTGACAATTAAATACAACTACATAGCGCACCTCCTCTCTTTTTCGCTCTCTTGAACCTTTATAATGAGGACTGTTCGGTGCGGTTTTAAATTTAGTGGTGTCTTCCTGATAGTTTCGCACCCCTAGATAGTAGCTAGTCCATGCTTTGATCACTAAGCCGATCGTGCTTTGTGCTAATTTTGCGGGCAGTGCTTTGTAATCAGGACTTGTTTGGAGGGCGTGATCAACAGCCAGAGCGTTTGTTTGTTGGCTAGCGAAAAATTTTTTACGGTAGATGTAGTGAGCGCTATTGTAAAGATTTTTGCACAGCAAAGACAGTCTATCGGCTTCTCGATAAAACCTATGATTTGGTTTAATGATGTGCCTTTCGACTAACTCCATAATCGGTATATATACTTTAATTCAAGATGATACACTGTATTTATGAGTGTGTCAATCTTTTAATTTCTGGAAAAATTGACGTTACAAGTAAATAAAGGACTATCTAGTAAGCAAAGTTTTGTAATACCCTCCTTGTTGCAGGTTCTCATGTCAATTCGTCAAGTTTTCGAGCAATCCATTGAAATTCGCGCTGCTGCTACTCTGGTGGAGCAATGTATAGTCGATCGCACTTTAATGCACAAGTGGCTCAATCCCCTGCTACGCTGCGATCCCCAGGGCGAATGGGATACTGCCGTAGGAAGTCGCAGCTTATTTATCATAAAAATTCCCGTTTTGCAACCCTCTTTAGAGAGTGTTGTGTTGGAGCGACAACCCGGTTTAATTGTTTGGGGGTTTGACGGATTTTTCAAAGGATGCGATCGTTGGGAATGCCAGCCGCAAATCCAAGGAACTCTCTTGATTAACCGCTTTGAATTTCAAATTCCCAATCGTTTAATTAGATTTGGTTTCAATCGCTTTGCAGCCCCTTGGACACAAAAAGATATGAAAGACCAACTCCGCAGACTCAAGCGGGTAGCAGAGCAACTATCTCAAAGAATGAGTAAGGGGTAATGGATAATGGGTAATTGGGAACTTTTACCCTCGCGTAGCCGAATAATTGGTAATCGGTCATAAGTAATTCCTAATAGCTGAAAGCTAGAGCTAATAGGAAAAAAGCACCAATTCCCAATTCCCAATTCCCAATTCCCCCTTCCCTCCAACTTCAGTTATTTATTTCGCACTTCCCGAGGGATTGGGCTGACAAATCATTTCTCTCGCCGAATTCACGGCTTGGTTAGCCGTATTTTGCAAAGCCGGGGAATTCTGATACAAAGCTTGCAAATCTTGCACATCTTTAATCACTCGTTCATAAATAACCATCGCTTGATTGCCGTCAACTTCTAAAGCAGCAGGGCTGTAATTTTGCATCACTTCTATCAGCGATATTTTGCCATCTTTGGAAGCTGCGACTAAAGCATCGCGCAGTGCGGGCGCACTTTGCAGCCGAGTTGCCGGCGCATAAGCAACCTCCCCCAATTGTTTGAAAACAATTTCCCCAAAATAAGTGCTTGCTAGCCGCGCTACTAATTGGGAATCTAAAGGCACTTCTCGCGTTAATATTTCGCGCATCGACTCAGGAGTTTGTTTCGCAAGACTCAGAACGCTTTGCAGTTGAGATGATGCTTGGCCTGTTTGTGCAAAGCTTTGCAAGTCGCTCATCGGTAATGTTACGTCAACAGCACCGTATTTTACGGTAACATTATCTAATGCAAAGGCTTTGCCGCTGCTTAGGAATACTGCACTTGTTCCCAGCAAAAACGCCAAACCTAAGGATAAAGACTTTGACATTCTTTTGGTTAAATGGGCTGACAGGGGTTGCATTGCGTGGAGATACCGTTGTTGAAACTGAAAGTTCATGAGTTTGTGCCTCTTTAGGTCAAAATACTTTTTAGATCGCTCGTCTGTGCGGGTATCAGTGCGGGTATCAGTGCGGGTATCAGTGCGGGTATCAGCCGGGAAAGTGGACCCGGAAGTTCGGTAAATGACCTATGATTTTACAGTCATGTCAAGCAAATTTAACCTATCAAAAGATAGGTATTAATTGACCATTAATATGTTATGATTAGCCGTTTGACAATTTTAGAGACATTGGCAAAAATTATAAAAGCGAAATTTGGTCGTCAGGCAGCAGTTTATTGAGTGCCACTTTTATGTCTTATAGTGTACTGTGCGACATATAGGGAATTTAAGTTCAAAAATCCCGATCGAGCCGATCGACCAATTGGCGAATTCTAGCAGCATCAGGAGCATTCGGAGCATTTCTCAGGTATAGTTCCAAATCGTGGCGCGCTTCCACCAAGCGTCCCAGTTGATAATAGAGAATTCCGCGATCTCGCCGTTCCCCCAGCGCATCGGGAAACAGCAGCAAAATCCGTTCGATCGCCAAGAGTACCCTCACAGCATCTTGCTGTTGCAAGTAAATCGCCTTCAGATTTCCCAGCATTCGCCCCAACAAATGTCGGCGACTTACCGGGGCGAGAAAAGTGGGCTGCAACTCCATAGGTTGACCATAAATTTGAGAAAGTCTGGCTTGACAATCTTCAGGAAACAAGATTTCGCCGCCGTTAAACGCATCAACAAAAATGCCAGCATCTTCAAAATCCGGTCTAATTAAAAAATGTCCTGGCATCCCAATTCCCACCATCGGAAAATCAATGCGCTTAGCAACCTCCAAATAAACCAAAGATAAAGAGATCGGAATACCAGTACGCCGATCGATCACTTCATTCAAAAAGCTATTGCGGGGGTCGTAATAATCAACATCATTGCCCGCAAACTGCAACTCCCCGTATAAATAGGCGTTAATAGTTTGAATAATCCGCAGCGGATAATTCTGTGTCGGCAGGCGTGAGCGCACTTCATCTGCGATCGAGTCGAGAGCATTTAGATACTCCTCTGGCTCTAAATTTGGGTATTCTTCCAAAGCCATATAGAGGGCAGCTTTCGCCAGGTCTATCGAGCCATCTGGCTGATTTATTTCTCGATAAAATAGTTGTCGGGCGATCGGAAAATCCATATTTATTATTGATTTATTTTTTATTTACATTCTGTACCCATATCATGAACAGGCAAGATGCCTGTTCCACAACAAAGATTATTCGGGTGAATCGGCATTTTTTGGTAGTATAATTAACCTTTTTTATGGTAAAACAGGTAATTTTTCTTGTGGAACAGGCATCTTGTCTGTTGCAGCTTTTTGTAATATAATTAACCTTGCTTATGGTAAAAAAGGCATTTTTTCTTGTGGAACAGGCATCTTGCCTGTTGCCCAAAAAATATTAAAAACACTGCATTATATAAATTTTAATATATTCTAAGTTTTTTCATCTAAATCAGCCCCTATTTTTAATAAAGCTTCACGATTTTTTTTAAATCGAGCCAGATTGAGGTGAACGCCCTCGGATGTCAAATCAACTTTCAAATCCCGTGACTTTTACCAATCACCCAACTGCGGCGAAAAATCCGAGCCAGAGTTGATTCTTCCAAAGCAAAATAGATAGGGCGGCCGTGAGGACAAGTGCGCGGATTACGAGTTTGCTGCCATTCATCCAACAAATTTTGCATTTGGGAAAGACTCAAAGGAGTACCATTCCGCATAGCGCTACGGCAAGCAGTCGCAACTTGAGCAGCTTGCAAATCGGCGACTTTACTGAGTTCAAAAAGCGCCTCCGCACGGTCATCTCGATCGGCTAACAATTCAGGAACTTCGCGGGCGGCCCATAGCTGTTCCCCAAAACTTTCTACTTCCAAACCCAAGCGGGATAAATTCTCAATTTGCAGTGCAGATAATTGACTGAGAATTACTGGTTTTTCTAGATTTTTTAGCTGCCAAGCAGCGCACAATTGCTCGTATAAAACGCGCTCGTGAGCGATGTGTTGTTCCACTAACCACATTCCGCTGGAATGTTCGGCAACAATGTAAGTATTGTGAACTTGAGCGATCGCCCTCAATTCCATCAATCCTATTTTATTAGCTTTTTCCTCTTCACCGCCGCCATCATTCTGCCTAGCCGAAATCCCGACACTGTAAGCACTTTTTTGTTCCGATGCCTTCAGCAATTTTCCCACTCGATCGGGAATTGGGGCAGGCGGCAAAACTTCATCGTTCAAATGCAAAGCACGAGCAATTGCCGCGCTAACTTGTGCTTGCCAAAAACTCGGATCATGCAGATAAATTTCAACCTTAGCGGGGTGGCGGTTCCAGTCGATTTCCGAAGGGGAGATTTGCAGGTGGACAAAACACACGGGATAGCGATCTCGCGGACAAGTGCGGGCAAAGGCGCTGAGAATAGTTTGCTCTAATTCGGGCGATCGCACAACTCGCCGATTTACCCCAACTTTCACCCAATCCGGTCGCCTGCGGTGACAGCGATCGGGCAAACCAATTACTAATTCTAAAAACTGGGAATTGGGAATTGGGAATTGGGAAGTAGCAACTGGTAATTGGTAATTAGGCTTCACTGTAGCGCCAACAAGTTGAGTTTCTAGCAATAAATTTGCAGCTTTCTGATTTTGAGGACTCGCCGACAAATCTAACTTTAAATACTGCAAATCGCTCGATCGCAAACCGCGCACAAATTGAGGTAAAAGTTGTTCCGCTGTGCTACCAGGAGTTACGTGCAAACAAGGCGTATTTCCTTGACGCAACTGCCAATTAACGTGCGGGTGACAAATAGCAATTTGCTGAAGCGTTAATTGGATCGATCGCATTTGCTGTGCCGGCGACAAAAAACTGCGGCGCACAGGCCAATTGCCAAACAAATTATCAACAGTCACCACCGTACCAGGAGCGATCGCGGCTGTTTCCACCTCCACAGCAACGCCCGCGTTATTGTAAACCACCCGCCATCCCGATCGAGCATTTTCAACTCCCCCCTTGTTAAAGGATGATTTGGCGGGGGTTTGCGCCGACTCTCGATTTTCCGAAAAATCCCCCAATCCCAAATCATTCGATCGGCTCAAAACCTGCAAACAGCCCAACTGAGCTAAACTGTGCAAAGCTTCCCCACGAAATCCCAAAGTATCAATTTTGTAAAGGTCAGCTTCAGTGGTAATTTTGCTTGTACTGTGAGGCGAAGCCGCCTGCCGCAAATTTTCCAGATCCATTCCCGTACCATTATCTGCAACTTGCACTCGCCACTGTTCGGGCCAGACAGAAACAACGATGCGAGTTGCGCCAGCATCCAGAGAATTTTCAACTAATTCTCGTACCGCAGCGGCGATCGAGTCAATCACTTCGCCGGCGGCAATTAAGTTGATAACTTCTGTGGGTAAGGTTTGAATATTAACTGGCATCAAATTTTTAGCAGTTCGTTAATTCAATTATACTTGATTCTCTCAGTCGCTACACAGTATTAGGACTTACGCTCTTAAACCCGGTTTATTAGGAAAATATTGTTTTACAACAAGATATTTACTCATCAACTAAGTCTCTGACACTTAGTGAAAAAGTCCTAAGTATATATCTTCCAACCTACTTAATGTTGCTCTCCTAAAGCCATGATTTTCGGCAAGCGGATGTAAAAAGTTGTGCCTTTTCCGTCCTCTGACTCATAAGTAATTTTCCCTTTGTGAGCCTCAACAATCGACTTAACAATCGCCGTTCCCAACCCAGTACCAGTCCGCTTTCCATAAGTCACAAACGGTTCAAATAACTTTTCCTTAATTGTCGGCGGAATGCCTGGGCCGTTATCGTAAATGCTAATTTCTGCCCACTCCTCACTTTGTGTCACCGCAATCTCCACCCGACCCCCTCTGCCGCCAAAAGCCTCAACAGCATTCCCAACTAAATTTTGTAAAACGCGCAAAATCTTATTTTCATCCGCTTCCACTATTACTTCTGTCACCCGTACTGCTAAATCTACTTTTGCTGCTTCACAATAAACTCTGTTCAACTTTTCAAACTGCTGCAACGTCTGAATTAAATTAACTGGTTTTTTATTGAATACAGAATTGCCTCGCGAAAATTCTAATACTTCTTCAGCCATCCCCAACATTCGATGAACCTGCAATTGAATAAGTTCACACCACTCCTGAGTTTCCTCATCTGAGTGCATTTCTTTGAGCATTTCACTGGAGAGTTTAATTCCGGTAAAAGGACTTTTGAAATCGTGAATAATTGTACTCACCATTTCTCCTACCAATACCATCTTTTGTTTGTGTACCAACTGGCTCACATATTGATCCGTGGTCTCCCGTAAATTTTTAGTAATGAAACTAAACATTTGCAGTACCGAACTGCCTTTAGCAAACTGGAGAGTTGTGATTAGTTCTTCACGGCCTATTTTCGCCAAAGTCGAGCCTGCAACTGCCACAGCTCTAGCACTGCGAGGCTCTCCGTCTAAAACTCCGAGTTCGCCAAAATAATCGTCTGGCTTAGCGACAGCAACCGTTTGATATTTATGATTTTCAATCCGCTTGCTAAACTCGACTTTACCTTCTAAAACTAGATAGAAAAAATCGGCTATTTCTCCTTCTTCAAAAACCAGCGTTTCCTCAGCAAAACTCTCCAAAACAGCTATTTGGCAAAGGTGAGCAGCTTGCTCTGGTTCAAAATAAGACATAAATCGATGAGATGCCAGATCCATGTGAAAATACCTGAGACTTAATTTAAACAGTTTCTTTCTTCTATTTTCACCGATCGCCATCGGTGCGTTAATAAAATACAATACTGCTTTAATCTGCCTCTCTTTTCTAGTCTCCTCGGCTTTGACGCAAGGATCAGCGTCGGGATGCAGAGCCAGACTAGCATAGCAGCAGCAGCAATCTCACCAAAATTCTCAGTTAATTAGCTAAAATACATAAATATTGTACTATTTTTGAGATTTAAATTGGAAGTGGGAGAGTTCTCCGACCACCTCAGAAGATTTTAACTGTAGAGAGATCGTGTAAATTAAACGCCGATCGACCGAGTTTACAAAAATTAACGATCGCCCGATAAAACGATCGCAGCATTCTGCCCGCCAAAGCCAAAACTTAAACAAACCGCATTTCTGACAATCGCCCATCGCGCACAGCGAACAAAATCTAATTCAAACCCCGGTTTTTTCATTCCCACGCAAGGCGGCAACATCTGATATTTAATACTCATCAAACAAAAAGCAGCGCCTAAAGCTCCCGAAGCTCCCAAAGTATGCCCCGTCGCCCCCTTAGTCGAACTAACAGCAACTCCTGGGTGAAATAACTTCTCAATTAACAGTGCTTCGTGTCGGTCATTTAACTCAGTTGCAGTACCGTGAGCATGAATAAAATCTATATCAATCGCCGCTAAATTACTGCGTTTCAAACATTGATTTACCGCCGCGATCGCACTTTCCCCCCCCAGCTCCGGCGCATTAGCATGACAAGCATCATTTGTCAAGCCAAAACCGGAAACTCGACCGTAAATTTTAGCACCCCGACGCCTTGCCAACTCGGCCGATTCTAATACAAATAAAGCCCCGCCTTCACCGAGCACAAAGCCTTCCCGATTTTCATCAAAGGGATAGCACCCAGTGTTTGCCAAAGCACCCATCCGGCTAAATCCAGCCAGAGTCAGCGGTGTGATAGGCGCTTCCACAGCACCTGCGATCGCCCGCTGACACTCACCAGTGCGGATTAAATCAACAGCACGGGCGATCGACCAAATACCCGTAGCACAAGCCGCCATCGGTGCCAATACCGGCCCCGTTGAGCCAATTGCCCTCGCCGCTGCGATCGCCCCCATGTGAGGCAAAAAATTCACAAATTGACAATTAGTAATCGGTAATTGGGAATTGGGGATTGGGAAGTCGGAATCGGTAATTGGGAATTCCCTTGCTTCTTGCGACTTCCCTCTTCCGAATTCCCTCAGACTTCTTTCAACTTCCGTCTTTCTTCCATCCGTTACATCCGTTACACAATCCGTTGCCGAACTTCCTTCGCTTGCCAACAGTTCCAAATTTGCCTGGAAGCCGCGGCTAGAACCGATCACAATTCCGCAATCGGGCAAAGGCAAAGTCAAATTAGCATCTTGCAAAGCATCTGCTAAAACCTGCCGAATTAAAGTTATTAAATCAGCAGGTTTTGTGCCAACCAAAGCCAAAGGTAGCGGTTCTATTTCTAAAAAAGGTTGATGGTGTCGAATTCCCGACTTCCCGGACAACAATCTTTTCCAGCCATCATCCAGAGTACCTAAAGCCGAAACAAGACCAATTCCGGTAACAACAACATCCATAAGTAAAAGGCTTGCTTTTGGCACAAAGTAGAAAGTAGAAGGCAGTTGTTTCTCAAATGACTACTGCCAACTGCCAACTGCCAACTGCCAACTGCCAACTGACTACTAATTAACAGCCTTAAAATTTTCCAAACCCTGAGTAACGGTAGCCTTATCAATGCGATCGCCCGCTTCAATCTTATCAATCACATCCATGCCTTGCTTTACGTACCCAAAAACTGCATAGCTACCGTCCAAAAACGGTACATCCGTCAAAGTAAAGTAAAACTGAGAAGAAGCCGAATCAGGACTCTGCGATCGAGCCATAGCAACAGCCCCGCGAGTGTGCATCAACACGGGTTTCTCCTTAACCCCAGCTTCTTCTAGCGTTTGGCTGTAAGTCGGATTGGCAGCACCTTTTACTTTAATTTCCAGAGGAATCCTGCGTTCGGTAGAAGTTTTTGGGTCAATAAAACCCCCAGTTCCCAGTCGCGCTGTAGGGAATTTAGGGTCTTTACCCTGGGGGTCGCCGCCCTGAACTACAAAAGGCTGAGGTTCCCGCACGACTCGGTGAAATACCAGCCCGTCGTAGACTCCTTTCTGAACCAAATCGACAAAATTGCCCGCAGTAATTGGCGCATTTGTGCCGTCGAGTTCGATCGTAATTGGAGCACCTTTAACCGTCATCACCACCGTTGCTTTTCCTTCCAATCGTGGCAAATTGCTAAATTGCGAACTCGCCACTACAGTAGCAGGAGACGGAGACGGAGACAAAGAAATATTTTCACCCGACGCCGGATTTGGTGTCGGAGTCGAGTTTGCCACAGGGGAACTACCGCATCCTCCGACAAACAACGCGCCAATTATTAAAAGTGAGAATAACCACCGCTGAATTTTGATTTGCATTTGCATTTGTATTTCACTTTGAGTCAATTACGGACTTTGCAACTAAAGATTTTAATTCAATAGTCCGGAGTGTTTTTAGTTCGCAGTCTGAAACCCGCGATTTTCCTTGGATAGCGAACTTGCCTAATCGCCTTGAAACCCTTATTCTACAGTTGGCAATCAAAAACTATCCGAAGTATTGTGAATTGATAGATTCAAAAATTGGTAACGGGCTTACTCGCAGATCGATCTTTTTCACTTACCTGGTAGGTAAGGTGCGCTTCGGCGCACCCTACGAGACATTACCAATCTAAAATCTCAAACCGCAAATCGAAAATCCCTAAAGTCCTTCTAGGGGAACTTGCAAAAATCGAGCCAATTCGGCCGCTTGATTTTCCACTTCCGACAAAGCAATCGGCTGTCCGACTCTAGTCAGGGGAAACTGACGGCGGTCTTTGAGCTTAAGATAAATACTGCGGCGGGGATTGAGACCTTCTTTAATGTCCACGCGCACAGATTGCACCTCCGATGTCTTGCAATTAAAATCAACTTTGCGGTTTTTGCCGGGAAATCCCCAGCGAAAGATCCGAATGTTACCAGTTTGTCGATCGAACTCGTTGTAACCGCCACCGACATCCCAGAGAATAGTCAGCCACAAGTAGAGCGCCAAAAGCACGCCACAGACACCGTAGAAACCCATCGCAATGCCTTGGGGGATGAAAATGAGCTGAGTCGGGTCAGCAAAAGGCAGTAGGTTAACGTGCAAGTAGCTGGAAATGCCCGACAGCAGGAAACCAGTCCCTCCAATGCTGACCACCGTCGCCCACCAGTAATTGCTGAAGCGGCGGGAGCCCAAAACCGGGTAGCGCAGGACAGGATCGATCGAGGTCATTGTTTTTGCAGTCATAAAATTAAACAGCCTTAAAGCCAAATCTTAATTCAATTAGCCCACCGAGTGTCACGCTTCGCTGAGGCGATCGCGATCGACCGATCGGCATTGTGTATCAACTCCTGCTAATTATGGTCAACTACCCGCCATCAAGCGGAGTACCGCTATGATGGGGGCTTGTATCTGAACTCCACCTCAATTCCGAAAACCTCGAAAGGATTTCAGCTTTGGCTTCACGGCTCGATACATGAGGGAGTGCTGACAAGACCCCGGTACTCATCCAGGCTTGCCGGACGAGCAACGTTCTAAGTGCGATATTTCGCGCCCCAACCAGATCTGCATGAAGTTGATGCCCACAGCATTCACAGCGGAAAATCAGCCCCTTGTTCGGTCGATTAGCCTTTGAGGTATGCCCACATTTAGGGCAACTTTGCGAGGTGTAATGTGCTGGAACTTTAGTAGCTAACGAGCCAACCAGCACAGCCTTGTAATCGATATAGCCATGCAATTCGGCAAACGACCATTGAGCCACGTTCCTGTTAGCTTTCCGTTGTTTCTTGCTTGCCCGTTTGCCCGATTTAGATTTAGTTCGATCGCGTATTCCGGTCAGATCTTCTAGTCCAATCAGGCTGTTAGGCTTGGCGATTTTACTCGCAATCTGGTGGTTCACATCAGCGATAAACCGTCTCTCCCGTCCCGACAAAGCGATTAATCTTCGCTTCGCCGAACGGGTGTCTTTTCGCTGTAGAGATTGTCTGGCTTTTTGATAACGGTTGGCTCGATGTCTAGCCGCCTTGCCCGAATAGAAACTCGACTTATTAGCTAAGTCTGTTTCGACTGCGAGGTATCTCATTCCCACATCTATACCAGAAATTCTAGTGATGTTCAGTGGGTCGAGAGTAGGCGTTTCCACCTCCAAGCTCACCATTAGATAGTAAGTCTTCGAGGATTTCTGGTAGACAATTTTAGCAGCACCGATCTTCTTGGACGCTCGCATCAGATCGATGTGCTTGTTGTAGCCATCAAACGGAACAACAATTCGACCACCCAGGGTGTTAATACTGACCCGTCGATCCTTTTTAAAGGAGTAGTCGCGCTGGTAATTAAGCGTACAAGTCCGCGAGGTGTATTTGGGAGCTCGATCGAGTCCCTTGTACCGCCGCTTGGTATACCCAGCTTTAAGCGCCTCGCTATTCTGCTTGGCTTTAGTCCACAGCGTCTTAAAAGTCGCAGCAACTTGTCTTGGCACGTTACACGCCATCTGGGAACCAAGCCCAAATAATGCCCGTAGCTCCGAGTAGACCAACTTTTGTAGTTTAGCTCCGTTGCCAGATTTACCGTTATCAAATGCCACTTGGGATGCGTAGTTCAGCGCATCCCGATAGGCCAAAGAAACCTGAGCTACCGAGATTTTTTGCTCGGCAGTCAGGTTTAATTTGAGTTTGGCGGTAATTACTTGGCTCACAACTTCTTCAACAGATAAGAGGATAATCTTACCCTGTGAAGGATTTGAGTGCAAGCGCAGAGTGTTTGTTCGTCTCCTCAACCACCGCCACCTCGCCGCTTGGCGACGAAGGGTCAGTTGGATTGTTGCTGAGCATCGTCAACCAAGATGGCCTTCCTCTCAACCACGCTTTCATCGAGTACGCCTCTAGTGGGGGAACTCTGCTGTTCTAGTTGAAAAATTATGAACTTCTAATATATAGTTATGTTAACTTTAATTAGAAACCTTGGTCTTTTAACAAGCAAAAGGATTTTACCCCAATGACAATCGCAGTCGGACGCGCCCAGAACGAAAGAGGCATCTTTGATGTCCTCGACGACTGGCTCAAACGCGATCGCTTCGTCTTCGTAGGCTGGTCTGGCATCCTGCTATTCCCCTGCGCCTACCTAGCCATCGGTGGCTGGTTAACAGGCACCACCTTCGTCACCTCCTGGTACACCCACGGTTTGGCAAGCTCCTACCTCGAAGGAGCCAACTTCCTCACGGTAGCCGTCTCCACCCCAGCCAACAGCCTCGGACACTCCCTGCTGTTCCTGTGGGGCCCGGAAGCACAGTGGGACTTTACCCGCTGGTTCCAACTCGGTGGGCTGTGGACATTCGTAGCCCTCCACGGCGCCTTCGCACTGATCGGCTTTTGCCTGCGTCAGATTGAAATCGCCCGTTTAGTCGGCATCCGTCCCTACAACGCCCTAGCATTCACCGGCCCCATCGCCGTGTTTGTGTCGGTGTTCCTGCTTTACCCCTTGGGTCAATCAGGCTGGTTCTTCGCCCCCAGTTTCGGCGTCGCAGCAATTTTCCGCTTTTTGTTATTCCTGCAAGGCTTCCACAACTGGACGCTCAACCCCTTCCACATGATGGGCGTTGCAGGCATCTTGGGCGGTGCGCTGTTGTGCGCCATCCACGGTGCAACCGTAGAAAACACCTTGTTTGAAGACGGCGAAGGCTCAAACACCTTTCGCGCCTTCAACCCAACTCAGTCAGAAGAAACCTACTCGATGGTGACAGCCAACCGTTTTTGGTCGCAAATCTTCGGAATTGCCTTCTCCAACAAACGCTGGTTGCACTTCTTCATGCTGTTCGTACCTGTCACAGGCTTGTGGATGAGTTCCATTGGCATCGTCGGTTTAGCATTAAACCTGCGCGCCTATGACTTCGTATCACAAGAATTACGCGCTGCTGAAGATCCTGAGTTTGAAACGTTCTACACTAAGAACATTCTGCTTAACGAAGGCATTCGTGCTTGGATGGCTCCGACAGACCAACCTCACGAAAACTTCATCTTCCCTGAAGAAGTTCTGCCTCGCGGTAACGCACTTTAAAAAAATCAGGATTTGGATTTCAGATTAATTTACTTTTTTTAAATTAATCTGAAATCCAAATCCCAATTCCCCGGCGCAGGCGCGGTACTCCCGTGCCCTACTAGGGGAACAAAAAACCCAAAATCCAAAATCTAAAATCGTTGGAGGTTCTACCGGGTGGTAACGCTCTCTAATTCCTACGCAAGCGGTCGCGACCAAGAATCCTCCGGGTTCGCTTGGTGGTCTGGCAACGCTCGTTTGATCAATCTCTCCGGCAAACTGCTGGGCGCCCACGTCGCTCACTCTGGTTTGATCGTGTTCTGGGCCGGTGCAATGACTTTGTTTGAAGTCGCTCACTTTATCCCAGAAAAGCCCATGTACGAACAGGGCTTAATCTTGATGCCCCACATCGCTACTTTGGGTTGGGGCGTAGGCCCCGGCGGTGAAGTCACTGATATCTTCCCGTTCTTCGTAGTCGGCGTTCTTCACTTGATTTCATCTGCTGTTCTCGGTTTGGGTGGCATTTATCACGCCGTTCGCGGCCCGGAAGTTCTCGAAGAATACTCTTCTTTCTTCGGGTACGACTGGAAAGATAAGAACCAGATGACCAACATCATCGGCTATCACCTAATTTTGTTGGGTGGCGGTTGCTTGCTGCTGGTAGCTAAGGCCATGTTCTTCGGCGGTGTCTATGACACTTGGGCTCCGGGCGGCGGCGATGTGCGTATTATCACGAACCCCACTCTGAATCCGGCTGTGATTTTTGGCTACTTGGTGCGCTCTCCTTTTGGTGGCGAAGGCTGGATTGTCAGCGTCAACAACATGGAAGACATCATCGGCGGTCACATCTGGCTTGGCCTGATTTGTATCGCTGGCGGTGTTTGGCACATTTTGACCAAGCCTTTCGGCTGGGCTCGCCGCGCCTTAATCTGGTCTGGCGAAGCTTACCTGTCTTACAGCTTGGGTGCTTTGTCCCTGATGGGCTTCATCGCTTGCTGCTTTGTCTGGTTCAACAACACTGCTTACCCCAGCGAATTCTACGGCCCGACGGGCCCGGAAGCTTCTCAAGCGCAAGCTTTGACCTTCCTGATCCGTGACCAACGCTTGGGTGCTAACGTCGGTTCTGCACAAGGCCCCACCGGTCTGGGTAAATACCTGATGCGCTCTCCTACTGGCGAAATCATTTTCGGCGGTGAAACGATGCGTTTCTGGGATTTCCAAGGCCCTTGGTTGGAACCCTTGCGCGGTACTAATGGTTTGGACTTGAACAAAATCAAGAATGACATTCAGCCTTGGCAAGCTCGCCGCGCGGCTGAGTACATGACTCACGCTCCTTTGGGTTCTTTGAACTCTGTGGGCGGTGTGGCGACTGAAGTTAACTCGTTTAACTTCACTTCTCCTCGTTCTTGGCTGTCCTGTTTCCACTTTGTGATGGGTTTCTTCTTCTTGGTCGGCCACTTGTGGCACGCTGGTCGCGCTCGCGCGGCTGTCGCTGGCTTTGAGAAGGGTATCGATCGCGAAAATGAACCAGTGCTGGCTATGCCAGACTTAGACTAATCGATCGAATTTATTTCTGATTTGATTGTCTAGTTGAAAAAGGCTCCTGCTTAACGGCAGGAGCTTTTTTTTGATCTAAAAATATCTGAAAAAGCTGCGGATTGTGGATCGACTGTTCTCCGAACCCGCTAGCAGCAGATACAATCCTAGACCGAAAAACCGGGTTTCTGAGTTAACCTGTTGAATTATGCTGTTTCTTTCCGTCAGCTCGTTCCTCAGCCAGCTTTTGCATCCAGGACTGAGATATTTCGGTGCGACCTTCATCGCTGGCGGTGAATGACTCTACAAGTCTTGAAACTTGACAATTTTAATCTTTTGGGGTATCGAGCTTGCACGGCAGGCTCTACAAAGTTTATATTTAAAGTACCAAAGTTTTAATTCCACACAAATGGAAAGTTGCAATGGAAAGTTGCAATTTTAAGGCAGATCGCTACAGGTGCAAAACTAATCGACGATCGCCCTCAGGATATTTATATTTTATTAAATGGCTGTGCTTGCCGATTTTTTTAACAGGCACAAAACTTTTGGGCCGCTTACTATTATTGCTAGGAAAGCAAAAGATTAATAATGGACTCATTGAAGATCGAAAATCTCAAGGTGAGGTTCGATCGAGCAAATTTGCTCGAACGCATCGCCAACCGCATTCGTCGCTCTCTAGAACTACCGGAAATTCTGAGCGCAACAGCAGCAGAAGTTCAATCCTTCTTGGGAACAGACAGAGTAAAAATCTACAAATTTCATAGCGACGGTAGCGGTGAAGTGATTGCCGAATCAATTAACGGCAACCGCTTGCCATCCCTATTGGGTCTGCATTTTCCAGCAGACGATATTCCCCCTCATGCCCGCGAACTGTTCGCGCAAGTACAGGTGCGATCGATCGTCGATATAGATTCCGGGCAGCTAGGCCAAAGTCCACGCCGCGAGGCAGTTTCCGGCCAACTGCTGCCCGACGACCAAATGCACTTTCGTGCGGTTGACCCCTGCCACGCTGAATACTTGACTGCACTGGGTGTCAAGGCTTGCTTAGTAGTACCAATTTTTCACGGCGAAGAATTCTGGGGATTGTTGGTATCTCACCACTCCGAGTCCCGGAGTGTGGGAGAAAACGAACTCCAAGGCGTTCAGATGGTGGCAGATCAGCTCGGCGTCGCCATAGCCCAATCAACCCTCCTCGCCCAAGCGAGGGCGAAAGCTCAACGGGAAGCTGCCGTCAACCGCGTGGCTGCTGCCCTTAACTCCCAGCCTGCGATTGAACTCCAAACGGCTTTGGTAGAATCGGTAGCAGCACTAGACGCCGCGGGCGGCAGGCTGTGCATTTTCGCCACGCCATTCATTTCCGACAGCAGCAAGGTTACGAACCGAGTTCCCTATTCGGATAACTCCACTGGCGAACTCACAGTCTACACTTGCGGCTTAGGGCCGAAGATGGGAATTTCCGCAAAATACCCGCAGGTTGAGCAATACAGCGTCTGGCACGAATATTTTAAATCCGACGAGCAACAGGTTTGGGCAATTCCCGACTTGTACAAAATTAGCAGTTTGAGAAGCCTACAACCTGCATTTCGATCGACCAAAATTCGCAGCATTTTAATCGTACCACTCAGAACCCGCCAGCACATATTCGGTTACTTGACCATTTTTCGAGAAGAATTTGACACCGAAACTCTCTGGGCTAGACAGTTTGATAGCGACGGGCGGCTTGCCCAATCTCGGATATCTTTTGAAGCGTGGAAAGAGTCAAAAACTGCCCAAATTCGCGACTGGAAGGCTGAAGAAATTGAATTGATGCAAATTTTTGGTACCCATTTTTCTAATGCTATTAACCACTACCAACTCGATCAACAAATAGAGGAACTTAACACAAATTTAGAAAATCAAGTTCAAAAGCGCACCGCTCAACTACAGCAGTTGACCCAACAGCAGCGAGTGCTGTTTGAAGTGGTGGCCAAAATGCGGAAATCCCTCGACTTGAACAAGATTTTTAGCACGATGTCCCAGGAAGTGCGACGGGCTTTAAATGCCGATCGAGTTGCGGTTTACCGCTTCGAACCAGCGTCGGAATTTAACGACGGCCAATTCGTTGCCGAAGATGTTTTGCCAGATTTTGTGTCAGCAATGGCAGTCAAAGTGCACGATCGCTGCTTTGGAGAAAAGTATGCCAATCTCTACTCTCAGGGACGAATTCACACAATGTCCGACATCAGACAGGCTGGACTGCAAGATTGCTATGAGCAACTATTGGAGCAATTTCAAGTCAAAGCTACTTTAGTTGCACCGATTATGAAAGGCAACGACCTTTGGGGGTTGCTGTGCGTACACCAATGTTCGGCTCCCCGCAACTGGGAATCTTCCGAAATTAAGTTTGCTACCCAAATTTCCGCTCAGCTCAGTATCGCCCTAGAACAAGCAGATTTGCTCGCTCAAACTCAGCAGCAAGCAGTTGAGTTGCAGCGGGCAGCAGAGCAGGAGCGAATACTGTTTGAGGTAGTTGCTAAGATTAGACAATCTCTCGATTTAGATACAATTTTTTGGACTACAACTACAGAATTGCGGCGGATATTAAAAGCCGATAGAGTTGGCATTTATCGCTTCGATCCGAGTTTAAACTTTAATGAAGGCGAATTTATTACCGAAGATGTTTTGCCTGGTTTTTCTTCGGCAATGGATGTAAAAGTTTGCGATCATTTCTTTAGCGAAAACTATGCGAAAAAATACAGTCAGGGACAGATTCAAGTGCTACCAGATGTCGAGAATGCTGGACTTTCCGAGTGCCATGCTGCTCTTTTAGCTCAATTTCAAATTAGAGCTCAGGTGATTATGCCGCTGATGAATGGCAGCGAACTTTGGGGTTTGCTGTGCGTGCACCAGTGCAGCGGTTTGCGCCATTGGAACACTTCGGAAATTCAGTTTGCTAGGCAAGTGGGAATTCAGTTGAGTGTAGGATTAGAACAAGCAGATTTGTTGGCTAAAACGCGGCAGCAGTCAGTTTATTTACAGTGGGTAGCCGAGCAACAGCGGATACTGTTTGAAGTGGTAGCCAAGATTCGGGAGTCTCTCGATATCGACGCAATTTTTAAGACGGCTACTCAAGAAGTTTGTCAGTTTATGCAAGTTGATAGAATAGCTGTTTATCAATTTAATCCTGATTGGAGTGGCTATTATGTAGCCGAGTGTGTGAAAGATGGCTGGATAAAATTGGTAGGGGAAGGTATCAGTACAGTTTGGCAAGATACTTATTTGCAGGAAAATCGAGGCGGCAGATATGCCAATAATGAAACTCTAGCCATTGACGATATCTATCAAGTTTGCCACTCGGAGTGTGTGGTCGGTATTTTAGAGCAATTTCAGGTGAAGGCTTATGCGATAGCGCCGATTTTTGTAGGACAAAAACTTTGGGGTTTGCTGACAGCGTATCAACATTCTGCGCCCCGCTGTTGGGAAAGTTCAGAAGTTAACTTTTTAGCTCAGATTGCTAATCAATTAGGCGTAGCTATCCAACAAGCCGATTTGCTGGCTCAAACCAGACGCCAAGCAGAACAAATCGCTCAAAGTTTAAAGGATTTGCAGCACACTCAAGCTCAATTGATTCAAACTGAAAAAATGTCTGGTTTGGGGCAACTGGTAGCCGGGATTGCTCACGAGATTAACAATCCGGTTAATTTTATTTACGGCAATCTCAATCACGCTAGTGAATATACTGCTAGCTTACTAAGTTTGCTGGAACTTTACCAGCAGCAATATCCCGCTTATAGTCCTGAAATAGACAAATTGAGTGAAGATATTGACTTGGAATTTCTGCTAGAAGATTTGCCCAAATTGCTATCTTCAATGAAGGTGGGAGCCGATCGCATCCGTCAAATAGTTTTGTCTTTAAGGAATTTCTCCCGTCTTGACGAAAGTCAAATGAAGGCGGTTGATATTCACGAGGGCATTGACAGCACGCTGTTAATTTTACAGCACAGGCTGAAATCTAATGCGGACAGTGCCAACATTGTGCTAGTGAAAGAATACGGCATTTTGCATCGAGTTGAGTGTTATGCGGGACAGTTGAATCAGGTATTTATGAATGTAATTGGAAATGCGATCGATGCTTTGGAATCGCACAAGTTGCTCGCTGGTAAATCTGTAGTTCCTCAAATTAAAATCTCTACTGCTGTCGGTCAACTTAATGGTACTATTCCTAGCGCGCTGATTCGGATTTCTGATAACGGTACGGGAATTTCGGAATCTATGAGAAAACGCATATTTGACCCTTTTTTCACGACTAAAGCAGTGGGAAAAGGTACTGGATTGGGACTGTCAATTAGTTACCAAATTGTAGTAGAAAAACACGGTGGCATTTTAAAATGCAATTCAGAATTAGGGAAGGGTACTGAGTTTGTGATCGAGATTCCGCTTCGACAGCAGCCAGCAGTCATTACTCATTAGAGATTGTAGAATCCCGCCAACACTCAACACTCAACAATCATGGACATAGCAATCATAATGGATATAATTAATCTGCGTTAATCTGTGTTAATCTGCCCTCCTCTGCGGTAAAAAAAAGAGAATTTATGAACCGCAGATGACAAGGGATAAACGCAGATTCACGCAGATGCAGAGAAGAGATATATGAATAATAATTCCGATGCTAACAGATTTGAAATCAGGCTTGCTCATGCGTATGCGATCGCATAGCCACCTTGCGGCATCGCGGGTGACAGTTGCCTAAGTCCTGATGCAAAAAGATGCCTATTTAATTGAGTTTCATAGATTAGTTTCGCTATGCTTGTAGTTCTTGTTGGAGAGTATTTTTGACACGATCGTACTCACCCTCGATTTGAGCCAATAGGGTTGAGGCTTGATCTAGTTCACCAGAGGTACTGATGACTTCTAACCTGCTACAAAGCTGGGCGAGAGGAGCCGCGCTTAGATTCGCACTACTGCCTTTGAGGGTATGAGCCACTCGCTTTAGGGTTTGAGTATCCGCTTGGGCGATCGCTAATTTCATAGCTTGTAGCAACTTTAGAGATTCCTCAAAATAGCAGTTCGCCAGCAAGCTCAAAATCTGGGTTGAATCTTGATCGATGCTGCTACAGAAGGCTTGCAGTTCTGTGAGGTTAACTGCTGGCACATCAATTTCTGGCTTGTTGCTATCTGATTCCTCCTTGTGGGCCTGCTGCGGTTCCGGGTTGGGTGGACACTGACTCAGCGCTTGCGTGAGAGCCTCTACTCGAATCGGTTTACTGATATAGTCATTCATGCCAGCATCAAGACAAACCTGGCGATCGCCCTGCATGGCATTCGCCGTCATGGCAATAATTCTGGGACGAGTATGAGCCGGCCACTCCTGGCAAATACGACGGCTGGCTTCTAGTCCATCCATCTCTGGCATTTGTACATCCATCAACACCACATCATAAGGCTGGCGATTCAGGGCTTCCAAGACTTCTAATCCATTGGCAGCAACATCGGCCCGGTATCCCAAACGCTCTAACAGCAGCAGTGCCACCTTCTGATTCACCAGATGATCTTCTGCTAAAAGAATTCGCAGTGGGAGTGTCTGGGCCAGTTTCATATCATCCTGGACAGATATAGGAAGCTGTTGTTGAACTTTTTTCGGTTGACCTTGTAGCACATGGATCAGTATTTGATAGAGCTGGGATTGTTTGATGGGTTTGCTTAAACAAGCCGCAAAGTGGGTGGAGAGGGCTGAAGAACTCGCTTCTGGGTAGCCCATTGAAGTCAGCAATACTAGGGGTAAACGGTGGCACTTAGGATGCTGGTGGATGGCTGAGGCGAGTGTGAGGCCGTCCATTTGTGGCATTTGCATATCTAAAATAGCCACATCAAAGGTTTCTCCAGTCTCAAGCCAATTGAGCGCTTCCACAGCCGATTGGGCAGCCCGACTCTGCATCCCCCAAGTCTCGGCTTGCAATGTCAGAATTTGTCGGTTAGTGGGCTGGTCATCCACGATTAATAAACGCTTGCCAGATAGTTCTGGTATCATTTCCATCGGTTCCGCTAACTCAGTAGCCACAGAGGAAGCCACAATTGTGAAGTAGAAGGTAGAACCCATTGTGACTCGATGAGAATTAGTGGCTAGCCATTTGGGTGAAGGGGTTCCTCCGACGTGACCTCTGGTCTCAACCCACATCATGCCGTTCATCATTTCACTAAGTCGCTTACTAATCGCCAGACCTAAACCTGTCCCTCCATACTGCCGAGTCGTCGAAGCATCTACTTGACTAAAAGACTTAAACAGTCGATCGAGCCGGTTGGCTGGAATACCAATGCCTGTGTCTTGAATGGCAAACTGGATTTCATACAAGCTTTCTGACAAGTTCCCTGGCTCAGAAATTGTTTTGTCAGAATCCACTAGAGAGGCTTCCACGGAAATGGTAACTTCCCCAGTTTCAGTAAACTTAATCGCATTGTTGAGTAAGTTAACTAGAATCTGACGGAGACGGGTGACATCACCCAAAATGAAATTAGGAGTCTTAGGGTGGATCAGGTAGCCCAACTCAATATCCTTCTCATCTGCTTTAACTGCAAGTTGATCGATCGCACCTTCTATGCAATCTCTCAAGCTCAAGGGATGCTTTTCTAGCTCCAGCTTGCCCGACTCAATTTTGGAGAAGTCAAGGATGTCGTTGATGATACTCAGAAGCGTATCCCCACTATTGCGAATCGTCTCGATAAAGTCTCGCTGTTGAGCCTTGAGTTCTGTATCTAGCAGTAGTCCCGTCATGCCAATAACCGCATTCATGGGAGTGCGAATTTCATGGCTCATCATCGCCAGAAACTCACTTTTGGCTCGGTTAGCAGCTTCGGCTTCTCGTCTAGTTTGCTCCAGGGCACAGTTTTTCAGAGTTAATTCTTCTCGTTGTCGAGTTTCTTGCTCTAGTAATTTGGCTTGAGCGAGGGCAATTCCTACTTGAGTCGCGACGGATTCTAGCAGATCCACTTGATCGGTAGTCCAATGACGGTAACGATCGCACTGGTGCAAACAAATGGCACCATTCGGCTCTCCTTGATAAGAAGTTCGCACTACTAATGTCGATCTCAATTTGAGTCTGGTAAAAATTGAATGAGCAGAGGAGAGCAATGAATCGCAATAGACATCCGGGGAGGCGATCGCTTCATCTTGAGCCATCAACTGTTTTGTATAAGCAGGACTCGCGGCCAGAATGTCATGCTCCCTGCTGGGGGCTGCTCCGGGTGTTAGATACTCTGCAACGACAGGAAACTGAGGCTGTGGATTGTCCAGGTAAGTGCGAATTAAGCAGCGACTGGCCCCAAAAGTTTGCCCAATCTGAATAGCAGCCGTTTCAAATATCTGCTGAGCATTGAGGCTTTGCCGAATTTCTTGGGTAATTTGCTTCAGCAGTAGGGCTTTTTGCAACTGTCGCTGTAGTGCTTCTTCTGCCTGCTTGCGATCGGTAATATCCTTCATAAAGCAGTGATGCCCCACAAAGACATTTTGCTCGTCATAAGCAGAAACCATCACCAATTGTTTATAGAAGCTGGAGCCATCTTTTCGCATCCCCCTAGCCTCAACCTCAACTCTGCCCTCTCTCAACATCTGTTGATAAGCAGCTACCATTCTCTCAACATCTTCAGGAGCAACGGTTCTTTGCCAGTCCATCCCTAGCATTTCCTCCGGCTGATATCCCGTGATGGCGGCATAAGTTGCGTTAACAAACAGATAGCGTCCTTGAGTATCGAGTCGAGAGATGCCTGCTACGGCATTTTCTAGCGCGGCACTCATTTGTTGCAGTTCTGCTTCGGCGCGTTTGCGATCGCTAATTTCAATTAGAATGCAACCCACTGCTACAGGCTGCTCTGCATCCTTGAAAATGGGAAAGTGAGAAACGAGCCAGTGGCGCTTGACACCCGTTGGACTGGATAATGCTGTGCTAATTTCCAAATTGATCGAAGGTTTTCCAGTTGCTAAAACCTTTTGTAATAGTTGATTTACACCAGCAGCAAATTCTCCCAAAATATCATCGGTTGTCTTACCTAAGTGAGCCTCCACAGAGTGGCCATTAAATTCAGCTAGTGCCTCATTGATTTGTAAAAATTTAAACTGCCGATCGTGGATACACAGCCCCACCCCTGCTAGGGAAGCTCCGTTAAAGAAAGCATTCAATAATTGCTCTCTGGCTTGAATTTCCTGCTCCAACTTTTTGCGATCGGTAGTATCGCTGTGAGAACCAGTCATACGGACAACTTTGCCTGCTTCATCCAAAAGCGCTTGCCCTCGAGCTAAAATCCATTTGTAGCTCCCATCCTTGCAAAGCAATCGATGTTCTGTAATATAAAAGGGAGTTTTGCCCTCAAAGTGATCTTGAATTACTTGCATCACCCAATCGAGATCATTGGGATGCACCCGCTTGCTCCATTCATCCAGGTGATTAGGGAGTTCATGGTCTTCGTAGCCCAACATCTGTTTCCAGCGAGCCGAGAAGAATACTTCATTGGTGTTGACGTTCCAATCCCATACCCCATCATTACTACCACGTAGGGCGAGTTCCCACCGCTCTTCACTCGCTTGCAGAGCGACTTCTGCCTCATGCCGTTCAATTTCACTACCTATCCATTGAGCCATCAGCTTCAGTAATTCCACATGGGCAGATTTAAAGCTGTCTGCACGGGGAGATTTGCTAGAAAAGCTGAGGGTACTGTAAACTTTGCCTGCAACTAAAACTCGTGTTCCAATATAAGCTTCCATGCCTTGGGCAAGATAGGCAGGATGGTAACGCCATTTTGAGGTGCCTATATGTTCGATGGTTAGGGGTTCATTTGTGTCTAAAGCTTCACAGCACAAAGTTTGCTTAATATCAAGGGCATCACCTGGTTTCAGGACTCGATCGGGCGATCGCGCAACCATTACCTCATAAAGATTATTTTGCACGCGAGCTAAAATGCCACTTTCCATCCCTAAATTCTCACATCCCATGTCAATCAACGCTTGGATGCGCTGCTCAAAATTGAGATTTTGGGTAGAAGTAACTTCATATAAAGATCGTATCGCCGCCTCTCTTGTTCTTAATTCAGCTTCGGCTTGTTTACGTCTCTGAATTTCACCTTTGAGAGAGCGATTGATTCTGGATAATTTTTGCGTTCGTTCTTGAACCCGCTCTTCTAATGTGGCGTTAGCCTGTTTAATCTCCCTAAACCTTTGATTGAGTGCGATCGCCATCAATTGAAAATTGCGAGCAAGCTCATTGATTTCAGTAACAGAGCTATGTTTCCATTCAAATGTTCCTTCTGAAAGCTTGTTGGGTAAGTCAGCAGTCGCACCAGCTAAATAGGATAATGGCTTGACCAGTCGTTCGCTAACCAGCGTTGCAAACAAAAATGCCAACATGGTGATGACGAGTAGAATAATCAAGTCAGCCTTGTAGCGATTTTGTAAATTTTCTACATAGGGAGAGGCTGGAATTTCTAAGCGTAATCTCCAGTCCAGATCGGAGCTAATTGTAAATTCCTGTATATACAGAGAGTTTTTCCAACGGATCATCGGATTTTTGCCATTGCTAGGAAGCCACTGCTGCAAGGTTCCCTCTAAGGTGCGAGTGCTGCCGTTCTTTGAATCCTGAACCCTAATCAAAAGCTTTTGGTCGGATTGATTACTCGCAATGACTCGGTTGTTTTCATCGAGCAATGTAATGCCTAATTGCCGATCGTTACTCTGGAAAATGTAGAGAGATTTGATCTTGGTCAATCCTAATGAACCGTGGATTACCCCAAGAAAACGACCTTGAACTTGCAGGGGTACATTCAATCCTACATGAGTTTCGTCCATTAATAAATCTTTGTGGATAGAAGTCATCCAAGGTTTTGAGCGCTTTTGAGCCTGGGTAATGAGAGATTTATGTTCCCTGCTTTCTTCGATCAACCGCCGACGGCTTTGATTAAAAGGAGAAGAAGTAGCTAAAATCTTTCCCGATGAATCGGTCGCATAAATTTTGTCAAAATCTGGCAACAACTGCTCGATCAGGCTAATGTTTTGTTCTAGCTGCTCGGATGATTTAATCGCTGTATTAGCAGTAGTTGCGGCTTCAGGTATGAGCGATTCCTCAGCTAATGTATTCAAAGCTAAGAGATGTCGCTGATGCCATCTAGATATTGCGCTAGTGAGACTTTTTGCGTTTGTTTGTAACTCCGTTTGCACCGTTGTCTGGATTTGACCAAGAAAGGATCTACCATCAATCACTAATAGGAGCAGTCCTGGAATAAAGACAAAAGCAACCAACAGATGAAAAATAGTTTGTTGTAAAGAGAGGGCGAGATGTTTTGAAGGAATAACCCACCGATTTCTCGGCGCATACGAAATGATTAAGCTGGCAACTAAGGCATTAAAAATGCCGTTGGCTGCTTGTTTGCACATAACGAGGATGGCTTGATTCGCGTCCATGTGCATCATTTGACCGTAGAAAAGCCAAACGAGGGGCATTCCAATTAAGAACCAGTAAATCCCATCGAATAAAAGGAGGTTCGGATGTTTGCGCTTCTTGCAAAGAAACCCTACAAACAGAGCCTCAATTACCAAAATAATCGTGGCGTATGGATGATGCCAAAGGACATAAGTATAGCTGCCTGCTATTAGACCAGCCAAGCCTCCCCAGCCCCAGCCGAAATAGTAAGTAATAATCAGTACCGCAATACTGCCAAAGAGAAAATCAACCCCAAATAAAAGAGACACACTGAAATAGTTGCCCAGAAAACCCGCACCAGTGAGAAGGGCGATCGCACCAAACCATCTTTGATCACGCACTGAGCTAGCTCCTTCCATAAACTTCTAGAATCGCTACTTGCTGAATATAAACTGATTTTGGTAAAAAATTGTCGTAGACACACTCTCGTTCTATCCCTGACAGTTTTCATGAATGTCGCACAACCGATTATTGAGGCTTTAATACTAAAATCAAGGCTTACTCATGCAGGACTTGATATTTCGCTAAACTTTTAAAAAATAATTATTCCCAATTTCGAGAGGCATAGTTTTTACCCTTATGATTTAACGGGTGAATTCATTAACTGTATGAATCTTGGTGCAAAAAGTATTACGACCTTTGTCTTTGGCTTGATAAAGTGCTGCATCGGCAGCAGTAATTAAAGTTTCTGGCCGGCTCTCTTGGGTAGGAATCACACTGGTAATACCGAAGCTGAGCGTAATGCAATGATTCGGAGAACTCTTATGAACTATTGCTAAAGCTTGGATGCAATCCTGAATTTTTTTAACGATTTGGACGGCTCCCTCAAGCTCTGTTTCGGGCAAAATCACTACAAATTCTTCACCTCCATAACGTGCGACTAAATCTCCAGCTCGATTAATACTGCGATTGAGAGCTGCGGCAACTTGCTGTAAACATACATCCCCTGCTTGGTGTCCATAAGTATCGTTGTAAGGCTTGAATAAATCGATATCACACAAAATCAGTGACAAAGGAGTTTGCTGCCTCGTCATGCGTCGCCACTCCTCCTCTAGCTGTTGGTCAAACTGACGGCGATTGGCAATCTGAGTCAAGCCGTCAATTGACGCGAGGTATTTTAATTGCCGATTGGCGGCTTCTAGCTGTTTGTAAAGTAGGGTTTGTTGCTGTTGCAAGTGGAATTGCTGAATCAACCGTCGCACTCTCTGTCCCAGAACAGCCCAGTGAATCGGCTTAGTGATATAGTCAGCCGCTCCTGCTGCAAACGCTCGATCGACAGATTCTTTGTCTTCCAAGCTAGTAATCATCAAAATAGGTGGGCGATCGCTCTGAGGCACTTCAGATAATTTTTGACAACAAGCAAAACCATCCATAGTGGGCATCACTGCATCTAGCAGGATGAGGTCTGGATGTACTTCCTCATAAGCTGCTAGCCCTGTCAACCCATCATTAGCTTCAGCCACTCGGTATTTTTCCTTCTGTAAATACAGTCGAAGTTGCAAACGCATCAAGGCATCGTCATCCACAATCAGAATTAGAGAGGACGATTCCGTAGATGGGTTAGTCGAAATGGCTGACTCTTCTAATGATTGATACATATGTCATCGTGTATCTCAAGCTTTGGAAATATTCTAGCCTAGCATATTTTGAGCTTGGGATGGAAAGTAAAAAATTGGCTAATATGTCATAAATTATACACCATCTAAGCTGCCGCAACAAAATCCTAGGCAGCGTCGGGTTTGTTTAACCAACAGCCACAGTTTACTTAAAAGTTCTCGCTTTTTTTTGGGGATATAAAGTCTGGTAACTTGCGCTAATTTTTGTAAATATGTAATTATTTTTGGGGGCATTAAACAGTTTTTACAACGTCGAGCGAGCTTTGACGAACGATCGCCAGTTATCTGGCGATCACCACTGGAATAATATGCTATATTTCTCAACTAAATTCAGCCTTTTTCAGGTGCATCAAATTCCAACCTCATCTTTGAGCGATCGTCCGAGCTATTTTTGGGAAATACATCTGATGGTCACATTATCGCGTATAGCTTCGCCCTTAGTTGAGCGTTTGTCCGCACCAGGAAGCTCTGACGGCCAAAAGGCGTAAGCTTTGTTAAGAAATTTTTACAGCCTTTTGCGCGTTCTCCGATAGGTTGTTTCTCTTCTTTCTCCCAATAATCCCCCCAGATAGTGTATAAACTCCTGTCTTTGGGCTTGAGTCTGGAACACATCGTCAAAGCGTTGGCACCATCTTTCAAAGCATGGGGGCATGGAAGCTAATACTATAGCAATTCTCGCATCATTTGTGAATTTCTTACGGACTCCCCGCGAGTTCGGGGAGGGTTGGGGAGGGTAAAAAAATTATGACTCCTGCAAGAATTGCTATATACTATAATCACTGGAAAACAGTAAATTAACTTGATAGAGATCCCTGACTATGGAAGTAGCACTCCCTGATTTTTCTCAAGATTTTTCTCAAAGCTTTCAAAAAACGAAAGAAGTTTGGACGGAACAAGTCGGAAAAGCAGTGAATTCTGTTTCAGAAGCAACAGCAGAAGCTAAATCCTCTCTCTCCGAAACTGCATTTCAGGCAAAAGAAGCTCTAACTCAAACTACGAATTCTGCCGTTAATACTGTTAATCAAGCTACGAACAATGCTTTAGGTACTGTAGCAGATAAAACAGAAAAAGCGAGAATTTCTATATCGGAAGTCGGCAATCAAGCAGTTAGTCGCATCAGTGAAAGTACCAACAAAGCTGTTGATGCTGTTTCTCACTCTGCGGCAACTGCTAAAGAAACTATTAATCAAACTACTAACTCTGCGATCAATACTCTGAATCAAAGCACTAGCAAAGCTGTAGAGAGTGTAAATCAAGCTACCGAAAAGGCTAAGGCTGCATTAGAAGATAGCCTTAACCAGGCGGGAAATATGAGCGAGACCGCTTCAGATGCCCTTCAAAGTGCTATTAATGCTACCGTCAAAAATTGGATTGATTCTCACCCTGTAGTCTTCTGGTTTGTGAGTCATCCGCTGATATCTTTAGCACTGATACTGCTATTTATATTCATTACATTGGGTTTTTTTCAGGGTTTAAGTAGCTTGTTTGCTGGAGGATGGTTATTTATTCTGCAAAGCCCTGTAAAATTTATGCAAAGAGTTTTGAGTGTCGGCTCTAAATCTGTAAGTAATGTCGGTAGAGTGGCTGTAAACTCATTGGTTTCAAAGAATACCGAAGACAAAAATAATTCAGGTTTACAATTGAGGGGAGTTGAATCAAACAGTTTAGAGTCTCAAGAACGACTTGCTAATATTTTGACAAGGTTGGAAACCATTCGACAAGAGCAGAATCAGCTTTTACAAGAGGCGTCGGCTATTTTAGGCAACAAATTTAAGGCAGAGTGAGAAGGTGTGGGGCGATCGCAACTCGTGGTAAATTTAAGAAATCAAGGCTTTCCATCAAAGCCAGATCCATGAAGGCTTGTAGTCGATCGCTCAAAACGCCATGCCCGATTCCGAATTTTCCGATGATTTAAAATGGACGCCAGAAGCCAAGGCGAAGCTGAAAAATATTCCCTACTTTGTCCGGGGACAAGCCCGCGTCCGCATCGAGCAGTTGGCCCGCGAAGCCGAAACCGAAGTCGTCACCGTTGACTTAGTTGAGCAAGCTCGCATTGAGTTTGGGCAATAAGGGCTCGAAAGGTACCCTAAAGCTTTACACTATAATTTGCCTGATTTTGATGTTCACAGAGCTACTGAGTCACCCGTGCGGAAAATAGTTATTGCTGGCAACTGGAAAATGTACAAAACTAGGACTGAATCCCTAGAGTTTCTTCAAGGATTCATGTCCTGCCTGACGGAAACCCCAGAGGAACGGGAAGTCGTGCTTTGCGTTCCCTTCACTTCCTTGGCTGTCCTCTCGAAAAATTTGCACGGCAGCCGGATCAGACTCGGTGCTCAGAACGTCCACTGGCAAGAGTCGGGAGCTTTTACTGGGGAAATTTCCGGGCCAATGCTGAGTGAACTTGGTGTCCGTTATGTCATCATCGGCCACAGCGAGCGACGCCAATATTTTGGGGAAACTGACGAAACGGTGAATTTGCGGCTAAAAGCGGCTCAGAAATACGATTTAATTCCGATTCTGTGCGTTGGGGAAACCAAGCAGCAGCGAGATGCAGGGGAAACTGAATCTCACATTTTTTCTCAGTTGGAAAAAGATCTAGTTGATGTTGACCAAAATAAGTTGGTAATTGCTTACGAGCCGATTTGGGCGATCGGCACTGGCGATACTTGCGAAACGAAGGAAGCTAACCGAGTTATTGGTTTGATTCGCAGTAAATTGACTAATCCGGGCGTGCCAATTCAGTACGGCGGCTCTGTTAAACCGGAGAATATTGATGAAGTTATGGCGATGCCTGAGATTGACGGGGTTCTGGTAGGCGGTGCTAGTTTGGAAGCTGCGAGTTTTGCTCGAATTGTCAATTATCAGTAATTAGGTAATTGCTAATTGGTAAGTGTTAACTGGTAATTGGAACAAGGGCAGCGGGAATTAAACAGCTATCGCCTACAATTGTGATGTGCCGTTCAGTGTTTCTCGGATCGGGAGAATTAACCTATGACTGCGATCGTTAAACCCAAGCCAGCCTTAGACGAGTTCCTCAAACTTCCTGAAACTGAACCGGCCTCAGAATTTCTTGAGGGACAAATCATTCAGAAGCCCATGCCTCAAGGTGAACACAGCGTACTTCAAGGTGAACTCTGCAAGACTATCAATCAAGTAGCGAAAACTCGGAAAATTGCCAATGCTTTTCCCGAGTTGCGCTGCACTTTTGGCGGCGCATCAATCGTGCCAGATGTAGCAGTATTCCGATGGGAAAGAATTCCTTGTTTGCCGTCGGGTAGAATTGCTAACCGCTTTGACATTAATCCCGACTGGTCGATAGAAATTCTCTCTCCAAACCAAAGCCAAACAAAAGTGCTGAGTAACTTACTCCACTGTTCGCGAAACGGCACTGAGTTGGGGTGGTTGCTAGATCCAGAAGAAGAGAGTATTTTGGCAGTATTTCCAGGACAAAAAGTAGAACTGTACAAAGGTGCATATCTGTTGCCAATAATTGATAAAATTGAATTAGAATTGACAGTTGACACTGTTTTTAGCTGGTTAAGTTTTGGTTGAATTAAGAATGGCGCTTCTGCTTTATTCTTGCGTATTTTAGAGATGAATTTCGTTTTACAAGAAGCGATTTCAATCGCCGAGTGATTAGGTGATATGATAAATAACAAAAAAATTACAATTAGAAATAAAGTTTTTGAGTGGGGAAAACGAACTTATTTGATGGGCGTTGTGAACGTAACCCCTGACAGTTTTAGTGACGGCGGAGATTTCTATACCATAGAATCTGCTTTAGCGCAAGCTGAAAATATGGTAAAATCTGGAGTTGATATTATTGATATTGGCGGTCAATCTACTCGGCCAGGTGCAGCGGAAATATCTTTAGAAGAAGAGATCGATCGCGTTATACCTGTAGTACAAATACTGCGACAAAAAGCCGATATTTTTGGCTCAGTTCCTATTTCGGTCGATACTACCAGATCGCAGGTTGCTAAAGCTGCGGTTGAGGCGGGAGCGGATATAATTAACGATATTTCGGGAGCTACTTTTGATGCGGAAATGCTGTCAACCGTTGCTCAGTTAAAAGTGCCAATAATTTTGATGCACATTCGGGGTACTCCCCAGACGATGCAACAACTCACAGATTATCTGGATTTAATGGGAGAAATTGGGGAATTTTTCGAGAGTCGAATTGCGGCAGCAGTTGCTGCGGGGATTGACAAATCTCAAATAATTCTCGACCCTGGTATTGGTTTTGCTAAGAATTACAGTCAAAACTTAGAAATTCTGCGAGAGTTGCGAAAATTCCGTGTTTTAAACTGTCCCATTTTAGTGGGAGTATCGCGAAAAAGCTTCATCGGTCACATTTTGAATCAGCCAGAAGCGAAACAAAGAGTTTGGGGGACAGCGGCGGCTTGTACAGGTGCGATCGCAAATTTGGCAGATATCTTGCGAGTTCACGATGTCAGAGAAATGCACGATGTTTGTCTGGTTGCCGACGCTATCTTCAGGAATCAGTCTTGAGAAGTCTGAGTCTCGATAACTTTTATTTCCCCGCCCTCAGAATGAATCACATCGGGCATAGAACCCATCAGCTCGCCCAGAGCTTCGCTCATGCTTCTGGGGTCCATAAACAGAATTTTGGCATTGTCGCTTTCGCCCAATTTTTGTTGAGCATCCAAGTATTTTTCTGTTACTAAGTAATTCAAAACTTGCTTGCTATTGGGATGGGAGTCTAAAGCTTCAACTAAGAGCCTCATATACTCCTTAGTCCCGATCGCCTTATTAACCATTGCTTGCCACTCGCTCTTGGTGGCGCGCTCCAATTCCATAGCTTCTTGCACCCTTTTCGGAGGTGTAATGCTTTGAATTTCCACCCGAATTACTTTGACACCCCAAGTTTCGGTAGCTTCGTCCAACTTCTTGAGTAACTTTTTATTCATGTCATCTCGGGAACCCAAGATGTCTTGCATGGGCAATCGACCAATTTCAGCGCGAAACGTCGTTAACACTAAGTTGGCGATCGCATTTTCAATTTGATCGATTCCATAATAAGCTTTCTGTAAATTTACAACCCGCCAATACACAACGGCATCGACTTCGAGAGCCACATTATCTCCCGTGATTGCTGACTGAGGTTTAATGTCTAAAACTCTTTCACGGCTTGTGTCCACGCAGACGACTTTTTCGACCAGGGGACTGATAAAGTGGAATCCTGGCTTGAGGGTGCGCTTGTATTGACCCAAACGTTCCACTAAAGCTTCGTCGCCACCGCTGACTATTTTGACGCTTGAGTTAACAGCGTAGCCGAGGATGAGCGCAAAGAGCATGGTAAGAATAGACTGCCCCATTTCTATTTTCCTGCTAAGGTTGACTGAGAATCGATCGGAATTCTACTCTAATTTAACTCAAACTCGGCCCCGCAGTGCTAAAATATCTCGACTGTTAATAACTAACTATTTCACCGGGTGGGTTCCATCGGCTCCGACTCTCAGGGCGCTAGTCAAACCCAGGATATCAACAAACGTTTCCACAAAAGACATGAAAAACGATCGAGAGTTTCGCTTGTTCAAACCCTTAAGGTGGATCGCCCCAAGCATTTTGGTGGGTGCAGGAATCTGCAATGCAGCAGTGGCCCAATCAGCACAAGCTGAGCCAATCGCCCTGCAACTCTCGCAAAACTCGCAGCCACTGCGCCGAGGTCCTGCTGTTCGGGAAGTAATTTCCTACGAGATGAAGGGAGACGAACTAAGGATTTGCAAGCAGGAAGGCAACTCCGAGAAAAAGTGCCAAGTTGTAGGTAAAGGCTACACGATGGGTTTGAGAACTGCCAACGACCTTTACGGTCAAGGGAATCTTGTCAATGCCGAAGCTTTGTACCGGCAACTAATCGCTCGCTATCCCAAAGAAGCGGATGCTTATTACAAGTTGGGAACTATGCTGTCGGGGCAAGATAAAATGAGCGATGCGATCGTTCTATTCCAAAAAGCAATTGAAGTCAACCCACAGCACGCCAAAGCTCACAACGATTTAGGCGTGGCAATGGCAAGTCAAGGCCAGTTGCCAGAGGCAATTGTTCAGTGGAGACAAGCCGTTAAAATTAACGATCGATATCCCGATGCTTTAAACAATTTAGGAGTCGGTTTGTACCAGCTAGGAGACAAGGAAAACCAAGCGGAGGCGGTAGCCAGTCTCAAAAAAGCTAAGGAGTTATTTATCAAGCAAGGTAGAACTCAAGCTGCTAACAGAGTAGATAAAATTTTGGAGGAAATTAATTCGCGATCCAGCGAGTCCTAAACTCAACCGCCGATCGCCGATTGAAAGAAAAAACATCTTTGGCGATCGGCGTGAATCAGCGTTCAGCGGCGGTTAAACACACCCAAAAACGAGAATCTAAAGCATTTCCTTCAAAACTTGTATAATCAAATCTCCATCCACCCGATCGCTCACAGCAGCCTCACCCAAGCGCACCGGCAACACAAACCGCACCTTGCCATCCTGCACCTTCTTATCGAGTTGCAAAGTATGCAAAATTTCCTCAACATCCACACCAGCAGGCAATTTGGCAGGTAAACCCGCTTTTTCAATCAAAGCAGACTGACGGCGATCGCACTCAGCATCCCACATTCCCAACTCCACAGCCAACCGGCTTGACGCAGCCATGCCGATTGCCACTCCTTCCCCGTGATTGATCGCCTTGTAATTGGTCAAACTTTCCACAGCATGACCGATGGTGTGCCCGTAATTCAAAATCGCCCGTAAACCCGATTCCTTCTCGTCTTTGCTGACCACCTCAGCCTTAGCTTGGCAAGACCTACTCAAAATTTCAGCCAACAAATCCGCCTTCACATAGCGCATTTGATCCAAACGCTTGCACTTTTCCAACTTTTCAAACAATTCAACATCCCAAATCACCCCGTACTTAATCACTTCCGCCATCGCCGAACGAAACTCCCTCGCGGGCAGAGTTTTGAGTACATCCGGGTCAATTAACACCAAACGCGGCTGGTGAAAAGCCCCGATTAAATTCTTCCCTAAAGGATGATTTACCCCCGTTTTGCCACCAATAGAAGCATCAACCATGGCCAACAGCGAAGTCGGAACTTGTACGACATTAATTCCCCGCAGCCACGTCGCCGCAGCAAAACCCGTCATATCGCCAACCACCCCGCCGCCCAAAGCCACCATTGTCGAGGAACGTTCTAAGCGGTTTTCCAAAGCCGCACCGTAAATTTTCTGTACCGAATTTAAAGTTTTGTACTGCTCTCCCGGTGGTAAAATGCAGCTACTGACTTCCAAACCTGCTGATTCGAGGGCTGCGGTTGCTCTTTCGCCGTACTGCCGAAAAATCGACTGATTCGACACCAGCAGCACTTTTTTGCCCAAACTTAGATCGCCCATCATACTGCCGAGTTCGTCTAAGCCGCCCGATCGCACGCAAACATTGTAAGATTGTGGCCCCAAGTCAACTTTAATTATCGATTGCATATTTATCTAATTTAGATATTAGATTTTAGATTATCAGAAAATTGGGTTGAAAACCCCGTCACTTCGACGGATTAATGTCGATATAGTGTCGCTCTAGTATGGCATACTAGAGATAGCACAGGCTGAAAAACCGCTATCACAAGACAATATAAATCTGGGGTGTCCCCACTTGACAGGATAGGAAGTAGTAATGCGTAGTGGATGGCGATCACCACGATAAACAGAGCTAGGGTAGCCAATGAGCACCCGTTAAAGGGCAAAATCAAATACTTGATATTCAAGTTGTACCGTAGGGCATACGGAAACAAGGGGAGCAATCCTCTAAAGCTTGCGGAGATAAGCCCGCTGGGACTCCTCTAAATTAGACTCGAAACTTAGTTCTATTGACCGGGTTTTTGGTTTAAGTAGTGCCGAAAGGATAGAGAGTTTTAAGGTGTATCAGTGAACCAAGAATCCCCAGCCTTAATAGGTGGGGAGTGTCAAATGTCTTTTTATTGATTGTTTTGGAGAAATTGCCATGACTCTTAGCGGAGCAATAACTTATTTTGGGATTTTTGGCGGCATGATTGGCTTGGCAACAGTGCTGATGTTTGGTCTGCGGGCTGTCAAACTCATCTAATTTGCTAATTTAGATGTCTGAACCAGAGTATTTAATCTCTGGCAAAAGTATCACCTCGACAAAGTATTTGCGCCAAAAATCTCTGATTAAATCTGTAGATTGACGGCGCAAATGCTTTGTTTTATAGGACTAGATCCTATAACTCCCTACTTTAATACTTGATAGAAAGTAATTTAGTTAATGCTTCAATGGAAAATCTAAAATTTAAAATCTAAAATCTAAAATCCCTCGATTCCCCAATTATTCGCCTTGAGAATGAAGGAGCGATCGCACTTGTTGTAAAACTCGGTCGCTCCTGATTAATTACAAGATTCGTTCTAATTGAGTCAATCGAACTTCTGGCAATTTCTCAGCCCCTGTCGTATCAAAAACGATCGCCTGTTTAGCCTGCGGCAACAACCGCCGTAAAATCTGGAGATATCCCTCTGCATCGCCCCGGCGGTGGAACCGAGCAACCACCAATCGCTGCATATTTGGTAATTGCCGCACGATACACCAGGGATGAGTGTTTAATTTGGGCTTGGATGTTGGTATCATAGGGTAATCCTTCCCCACGTTCGTGGGGTGTGGTAGAAAAAGCGATCGCCCTTAAGTTTTCGAGGCTAGGAGGGCGATCGTTTTCAGTGTACATAGATATCATATGTTGCATACGCATCAATGTCAAGTTAAAACATGGGATACGTTAGACTGCGGATTCGAGAACTAGCTGAGCAAAAGGGTTGGACACTAAAGCAAGTTGCCGATCAATCCGGAGTTAATTACAACACTGTCAGAAGCTACGTTCAGCGCGATGCTTTGAATACAGCCGATCTTTCTGCTGTCTACAAAATTGCCCGCGCCTTCGACGTGACAATGGAAGATTTGGTCGAGATTTTGGAAGATTGAGGGCGCACCAATGGGGCGAGTTCGACTAAAGATTCGAGAGTTGGCAGAAGAAAAGGGCTGGACGCTGCAAGACGTGGCCGAGCGCTCTGGGGTTAATTAGGGTTTGCTGAATAATCGATCGCAAACTAAGAACAGGAGCTCACGATATATTCAAGCAGAGTTAAATATAA